>JASIEN010000429.1 GCA_030045935.1 Candidatus Sulfotelmatobacter sp. | reverse complement strand
TGTCTCCCTCGATGCCCTCGACGGTGAGATCACCTACTTGTTCGTGCACATCGAGATTCGAATTCTGTGGAATCTCCAGCTCTACATCGACCTGGGTATTGTGACCGGTAGTGTGGAAATCGAGATATGCGCTGTTCCCACGGACATCGATGTCCAGATGTGAATCTTTCACGTGGCTCTCGCTGTGCGACTTGACCGTATAATGCACGCGAACCTGGTTGGAACCGCTGGCACGGATATGAACATCGCCCACTTTCAAGCGCACGTATATATGTCCGCCGGAAACGAAGTCACGCACTTCATTGCGGCTTTCCTCGTATTCATCGCTTTTCCAGTGATCCGAGGCTAAACATAAAGGCGCCAGGATCAGACAAACCAACGTTGTCTTATAGAGCAGTGCCGGACGGAGAAGCAACTTTTCGGGCATAGAAGACCTCCGGGCGCACAGGCGCTTGTCGAGGGATACGCGTAGGACAAGGTCGCGGTTCCTGAAAAATGTGCGTGGCTTGCCGGTGCCTCCAACTCGCCATGGCGCAGGTAAGAGCGTCCGCGCCGAACGGTTCTGGGGGGGACGCGGACAAGAGTGTCCGCGTCAAACTAGGTATGGAAGTCTGCCACGCCATCCCACACCAGTTGGACGGCAATGGCAAGAATCAGAAAGCCGAATATTTTGTTGATGGCTCCGACGGTGTTCGGACCCAGCCTGCGAACGAGCGGCCCACCCAGCGCTAGGAACAGGGTCACGCTAACCGCGATGGCCGCAATTCCGATGACCATACCGATGTAGGAAGCGGCATGGTCTACGTTTGCTGCCAGCGCCATCACGACGCCGATCGCTCCGGGGCCCGATAGCAGGGGCATGGCGAGCGGCGTCAGCGAGATGTCTTCTTTTTCCCCGGCTTCGATGCGCTCCTCGGGAGTGATGCGCGCGTGTGAGGTCACCATGCCCCAGGCGGTGTTGGCGACAATCAATCCGCCGGCAATCTTCAGCACGGGAAGCGAGATCCCGAAGAACAGCAGCACAAAGCGGCCAAAGAACAGGAATACGACCAGAATCGCGAAGACCCAGAGGCCAGTTTTAACGGCGGTTCCGCGGCGATCTGCCGGGGTCCAGGAAGAGGTCATGCTGAAGAAAATGGGAATGCCACCGAACGGGTCGACGATGGGGAAAAGAGCGAGAAAAGTCGCTGCCGCGGAATGCGGCAAGGTGCGCAGGAAGTGCCCGAGAGCGTGAGTGGTGTTCATGGAAGACAAGAAAATTCGAACGAATTCACAACATCGGCTCCCAGACGCCTGAAATCCTTTTCATCTCACCTGGCGACTACGAGCCCCCTGAAGGGAGGAACTAATTCCAACTTCACAGACGTCGTTCCAATTCTGAGGCCGCATCCTGCAGGGCCGCCGTCAGCAAGGCAATCTGCTGCCTTGCAGCTTCCACATCGCCTTTGTCGAGAGCCTCATTCACCCCTGGGATCACCACCGCAGCGTAGCCGGTGTATTCACCCGGAGCGTAAATCGCGTGCCGAAACCATGGACGATGCGGCAGCCCTTGATTCAAGAGCAGAGCGCGTTCGGCACCTCGCAAGGCCTGGTTTATCCCTTCGGGATTTCGCGGAGGGTTCTTTTGCTGAGAGAGAATCTTTGCTCCCGCCTGTTGAAAGCGCTGGGCAGCGGCAATCAGTGCGCTCATGTTGGGGGCGCTTTTTCCGAGTTTGTTCTCCGCTTTTTTTCTGGCCATTTCAACGTAGGCCACAATCTCTTTTCCATATTCCTCGTAGTCGTAGGGCAGCACGTCGGCATCGGCCATGCGTAGCACTTCCAGACCGAATACCCGCGCCATCTCCTGCTCATACAGGAAGTCAGGATCGGCAAATTTCTTGAACCAGGCAAAATTATCGAAGACCGAGTGATACACGCCGTAAGCACCGCTGGATCCGATATCGGCCGAGGGCACGCCGAGATGCTGCTGGAATGCGCTGTAATCTGACCCGCTGCCGAGATCGCCAACGGGAAGCTCCCCCTGCGTAGGCGCGGCGGGCTGGCGGCGAGAATCAGCACTGGCTTCAGCTGGCGACAGGGTCAGCGGAGCACCCGGCTGATCGAGCCTCCGCCACTCTTCGTATACTGTTCCGCCCTTGGGGCTCGCTACAACCTTGGTCACGTCGCGCACAAACTGCTTGAGACTTGGCACGGCCGAGGCGCCAAACCTCGGCCCGGAAACGGCAACGTCCATGTTGAAATAGGCAGACGCTTTTTCGAGGTCGGATTCATGCTGCTCGGCCCACTCGGTTGAACCCATCAGCCCCTCTTCTTCGCCATCCCAGCTGGCGAAGATCATGGTGCGCTTTGGTCTCCAACCCGATTTGAGCAACTCCCCGACGCCGTGAACGGCTTCGAGCATGGCGGCAGTGCCGCTGTTGGGATCGACCGCGCCGTAGACCCATGCATCACGATGATTGCCAGCAATCACCCACTCGTCCGGCCATTCGCTTCCGCGAGCGCGCCCGATCACGTCCCAGATGATGCGGTACTGGTAATCCTGTTTTAGGTGCATTCTCACGCGGACAGGGCCTGGCCCTACGTGATATGTAAAGGGCAGAGATCCCTGCCATTCGCGCGGAGAATCAGGCCCGTCGAGGTGCTGCAAAATGGGCGCCGCGTCGTGGTAAGAGAGCGGGGTCACGGGAATTCTAGGCATTTGTGCAGACTTTTCGGGAGGAATGCGTTTGCTTTCGGCAAGCGATGGCAGCGACGGGAATCCCGGGGTCGTGGGGTCACCGGGAAACTCGAACATGTAGCCGACCGATCCGCGCTGAACTCCGGTATCAGGACGCCATGGCCCATCGGGATACTTGTCACCCCGACGCCAGCCGTCGTCGAAGGGATCGGAATATAGGATCACTCCGCCAGCGCCGTGTTGCTGGGCGATAAATAGTTTGACTCCCCTGAAGTTCTGGCCATAGCGCATCAGCACGATCTTGCCGCGCACATCGATTTTCAGTTTCTCGAGCTTTTCGAAATCCTCCGGCGTACCGTAATTGGCGTAGACAACATCGGCTTCAACATCTCCGGATGGAGACATGGCACTGAAAGGCAGAACCACCCGCGGATCGTCGTCGTAGGGGTCGCCATCGACATGTTCGCGGGTCGGGCCGTGCATTTTGACTCCTGCGGGCGCGGTGATGTCCACGCTGATTTCCTTTGGCTCGTTGAACCACACCTTATATTCAACAATTTCGGTCTCCAGCCCCGCTTCGCGAAACTTGTCCGCGACGTAGTAGGCGGTGGCCTTGTCCTCGGGAGTGCCCGCCATGTGTGGCGCCTGCGTCAACGTGTGGAGGTGCTCTTCTGCCAACTTGGGATCGGGGACAGTGAGGAATCGTGATTCGATCGCGCCTTCGGCAGAGGAGTCGCGGAAGCCGAAGATGGGTGCGGACGGCGTCATGCCCGCTCCTTCCGAAGCTGTCAGCCCAGAGAGCATGGGATAGATCGCCAAAAAAAGAACTAAGCCAGTAGGACGTTTCAACTCGAAACCTCACGAGAAGATGTACCGTAACACAGGAGTTGTAGTCGCGCGTAGAATCCGAAAACCGGCTCTGTTCACCATCTTCACCATCTTCACCAATGTCACCACATGGTGCTATAATAAGGGTGCCATGAAACGCGCAACCATGACCTTTCCTGATGACCTTGCGGAAGCCGTCGATAACTACCGGCAAGCGCAGGAGACACGCCCAGCGCTCACAGCCGTGGTGCAAGCGGCGCTGAGAGAGTATCTGCGGCAACGCGGATTCCTTCGGCCGTATCGCCCGCTGAAGATCACGCCCGCTCCTCGCGGAAGCGGACGAAGGGACGTCAGCGAAAAGCATGACCTTTATCTTGCCGGGCTGAAGAAATGAGGCACGCCGTTTTGGCGGACACGGGACCGCTGTACGCCGCGGTCGATTCTCACGACGAGCACCATCATCGCGCCGTCCGCGAACTGCAGAACCTGGCAAGCGCAAGGCGTGACGTTGTCACCGCTTTCCCGACACTTTTGGAGGCTTATTCCTTAGTCTTACTTCGGCTGGGACCGCAAATCGCGTCAGGCTGGCTGGCCGAAATGACCGAAACTCCGTTGCTGAACCCGACAGTAGAAGATTATCAGCTGGCTTTTGGCAGACTTCGTCTGCTGCCCGACCAGGAAATCACACTGTTTGATGCGACACTCGCTGCTTTGGCTACGCGCCTTAAACTCGAAGTGTGGACCTATGACCACCACTTCGATGTTATGCGCGTCCCCGTGTGGCGGGGATAACTTGCCGCACTCATTCAGTACCCACAATCTCGCACTTCGAAAAAGTCAGTCCTGCGAAGGACAATACAAATCTCCTGCAATTAGAATCATGTTCTGGCAAGTCGAGAATTGCCGGTAGCCCGCCCATGCCTGCTTCTAACGCAACCAGCCGCTTTTCTGACCGGGTTGAGAACTATGTGCGCTACCGGCCGGGATATCCTGCTGCAGTGATGCAAACGTTGAAGGAGGAATGTGGACTTGCGCCCGCGCACATCGTTGCCGACATCGCCAGCGGGACCGGTCTTTGGACGCGCATGCTGCTGGAACACGGCAACGCGGTTTTTGGAGTTGAACCTAATGGGGAAATGCGTGCGGCAGGTGAGCGTTTGCTGACAGCGTTTCCAAAGTTCACGAGCATCGCCGGAGCTGCGGAAGAGACAACTCTGTCTGATGAAAGCATCGATTTTGTGACGTCGGCGCAAGCGGCACATTGGTTCGACCGCAAGCGTGCGCCGGGAGAGTTCGTCCGTATTCTGAGACCCGGGGGCTGGCTCGTGCTGCTGTGGAACGAGCGAGTCATCGATTCAACCAGGTTCCTGCGCCAGTACGAGCAATTGCTGCTGACTTACGGTACGGATTATCAAGAGGTTCGCCATGAACGCACGACGGCGACCGTCAACGAATTCTTCCACCCCGCAGCGTACGAAGAGCGGACGTTTGAAATGCGGCAGGAATTCGATTACGCAGGACTGGAAGGACGGCTGCTTTCTTCGTCGTATGCGCCCGGGCCGGGACATCTTAAGCATGCACCGATGCTGCGCGAGCTGCGGGGAATTTACGACGAGTGCGCGATCGATGGCGCAGTCGCTTTCGAGTACAAAACGAGATTGTATTTTGGAAGGTTGAGCTGACCGCAAGTCGAGGCTCACAATGCTTACGCGCCGAGATCCCTCGCTCTGCTGGTGAAAACGCAGGGCTTCGGGATGACGCCGGCTGCAGTGAGGTATTTAAATCCCATAGCTGCCGAAAGGTCTGGATCCCTTGTCTTCCGAAAAAACTTTTCACATGACTCCCGACGAATTCCGCCGCTACGGTCACGCCGTGGTCGACTGGATCGCCGACTACTATTCACGAATCGAATCTTTCCCCGTGCTTTCACAGGTGAAGCCGGGCCAGATTCGTGCTTCGCTGCCTGAGGTTGCACCTGAAAAAGGCGAGCGATTCGATACGATCCTGAATGACATCGACAAGCTGATTTTGCCCGGTATTACACACTGGCAATCGCCAAACTTTTTTGCTTACTTTCCCTCGAACGCATCTGGACCGGCGATTCTCGGCGATTTGCTCTCCTCGGGCCTTGATGTTCAGGGAATGCTGTGGTCCACAAGTCCGGCCTGCACGGAACTAGAAACGCACGTGCTCGACTGGCTGGTGCCCATGCTTGGCCTGCCGGGAAAATTTCTCTCGTCGAGCACAGGCGGCGGAGTTATTCAGGACACCGCCTCCAGCTCCAGCCTGTGCGCCTTGCTGGCGGCCCGCGAAAGGGCCACCAACTACACGAGCAATCAGAAAGGGTGCGATGGACGCATCGTTGCCTATGCATCTACGCAGACACATTCTTCTCTGGAAAAAGCGGCGATGGTTGCGGGCATTGGCGTCAACAACTTGCGCTTGATTGAAGTGGATGAAAACTTTGCCGTGCGTCCTGAGGTTCTCGCAAAGCAAATTGAGGCGGACAAGCGGGCGGGACTGCTTCCCTCCTTCGTTTGCGCCACCATTGGCACGACATCTTCGAACGCCATGGATCCGATCGCTGAGATCGCACGCATCTGCCGCCAGCACGATCTCTGGCTGCACGTGGATGCCGCCATGTCAGGTACCGCTGCCCTATGTCCGGAATTTCGTCATCTGCAAAATGGAGTCGAGTTTGCCGATAGTTACTGCTTCAATCCGCATAAGTGGATGTTCACCAACTTCGACTGCGACTGCTTCTGGGTGGCTGACCGCAAGGCGCTGATCAAAACTTTGAGTATTTTGCCGGAGTATCTGCGCAATCAGGCCACAGAAATGGGTGCTGTGATCGACTATCGTGACTGGCACATTCCACTTGGCCGGCGTTTTCGTTCGCTGAAGCTGTGGTTTGTGATCCGGCATTATGGCCTCGAGGGGTTACAACACCACGTTCGCGAGCACGTGCGGCTGGCGCAGCAGTTTGCCGATTGGGTGCGAAAAGATGACCGCTTCGAGTTAGTCGCGCCAGTGCCGCTGAATCTGGTGTGCTTTCGGCACAAAGCGGGAGACGAAGCCAATCAGATCATCATGGATCGCCTGAACCGCAGCGGAGATCTGTTTCTCACGCATACGAAGCTGAACGGCAAACTCACGCTACGATTGTGCGTCGGACAGACGAATACGCAGGAGCGGCACGTCGTCAATGCGTGGAAGAGGATTTGTGAGGAAGCGGAGGAGGCGTAGACGTGATTGAGGGATTGTGAGCGACGCATCCTGGACGTTGGAACCTGCATAGCGTGTATCCTTAGGAGCATCAAGCGGAATTTCGGACCGAGGCTAGTCTTATGCCTGTGCAATTCCTCTTCTCGAAGGCCCAGGTCTTCGGCGTTATGGAAGACCGGAAGAGGCAGCTTAAGAAGGCCGTGCATGACATGAGCCGAGCGAGAATAGATCTTGCTAGCAGCGACGACGCACTGGCAGAGGAGTTGTCCTGCGAATATGGGTTAGACGTCCCGGTATTGGACGAGGCGAACAAATACGCGATGAAGGAAGAGGCCGATGTCGTCGTGCACCACGGCCCGGACGGCGCCCCGGTCTTTAACATTTCGGGCGGCCCAGTCCGCAAACGAGGGCTACGGGTAACTATAGTCGTCCCCTTTAAGGGCGACCCTGCGGTCTTCAACGTTCAGCCCACGGCCTTTGATTCGAACCCGCCGATGGCGGAGCTTCACGAACAAGAGATTCGTCTGATTTACGAGATAGCCTACCCCTCTTTCGACATCAACGCCGCA
>JASIEN010000038.1 GCA_030045935.1 Candidatus Sulfotelmatobacter sp. | reverse complement strand
CCAGCACCTTACTCCGTCGCCGATGTGCATCTCAAGTGGATGCTGGCGAATGTGCCGGAAGGCGAGAGCGCGCTCTTTCATCTTGGTCAGCCAGTGGCAGTGAAGGTCTTGGCTTACGACGGCCGCGTGTACAAGGGCAAGGTTTCAAAAATCTATGAGTCGGTCGATCCCAACACGCATCGCGTAACGATACGCTCGGAAATTACCGATCCTAAGAACGAGCTGCGCCCGGGAATGCTGGCCAATTTTGTCATCCGGGTTGACGCCCCGGTCGAAGCTACCGCCATCCCGGCAAACGGAGTCGTTCGTGAACCCGACGGCACGATGGGTGCCTGGGTAACAACTGATCGTCACACATTTACAGAAAGAATCATCAAGGTGGGCCTGCGAAAAAACGGCCAGGTTCAGATTCTCGATGGTTTACAGCGGGGAGAATTGGTGGTCAGCGATGGAGCGGTATTTCTCAGCAATATGCTGCAAGCGCCGCCCAGCGATTAGATGTCCCTGCGTCGCGTTTAACAAGCAGATAACCAATGTTCAAGTCTCTCATTTCGTTCTGTCTGAGCCGTCGCCCAATCGTGCTGATGGGATTGTTGCTGTTTGCGGGGGCCGGATTCATCGCGTTCAAGCTGCTTAATATTGAAGCCTATCCGAATCCCACCCCCGTCATTCTCGAGATTACCGCGCAGGCTCCCGGTCTTTCCGCAGAAGAAATGGAGCGCTATTACACGCGGCCGATGGAAATCGGGCTTTACACCGCACCGGGAATTGAAGTCATACGCTCAACTTCGTTCTACGGGCTCTCCTTCGTTCGCGTCAACTTCAAATATGGGGTTGATTATTATTTCGCGTACAGCCAGGCTGCGATCGCGCTGCAGCAGAATGTGAATCTGCCAGGTGGTGTCTCCCCGACGATTCAGGCGAACAGTTCTACTGGAGAAATCTATCGTTATCAGGTCGTCGGTCCGCCTCATTTCGGAATTACAAATCTGCGCACAGTTCAGGACTGGATTGTCGCGCGCCGCCTGCTGACGATTCCGGGTGTCGCCGCTGTAAACAGCTGGGGCGGCCCCACGAAAACCTTTCAAGTTGAAGTCGATCCCCACAAGCTCGAAGCCTACAACGTGACCGTGCCGCAAATTATCAACGCGCTTGGCGACGCGAATATCAATGTGGGTGGGCGTGAAATCCGTATTGGCCAGCAGTCGATCAACATTCGCGGGGTCGGCCTGATTGACGATGGCGGCAACGACGATTTGAGGGAAGGTTACAAGGTTGGAGACATCGAAAATGTTGTTCTGAGTCAAGAGAACGGTGTTCCCGTTCTGATCAAAGATGTCGGCAAAGTTTCGGCTGGATACCGGCCGAGGCTCGGCATCCTAGGCCGCGACCATCAAGATGACGTCGTCGGAGCAATCGTGGTACAGAGGCGAACAGAAAAGACCGCCGACATGATTCCCAAAGTAGAGGCGGCCATTCGGACTATAAATCGCGATGGCAGTTTGCCTCCAGGTGTAAAGGTTGTTCCCTTCTACGACCGCTCGTCGTTGATTCACTTAACCACGCACACGGTTTTGCACAACCTGATCTTCGGGTGTCTGCTGGTTTTCCTGATTCAATGGATCTTTCTCGGCGATCTGCGGAGCGCGGTGATTGTGGGTATCAATATTCCCTTCGCGCTCTTCTTCGCAACCATTCTTCTGGTGATCACGGGTGAAAGCGCGAATCTGCTTTCTGTAGGCGCGGTGGACTTCGGCATCATCATCGACTCGGTTGTGATCCTTGTCGAGAACATTTTCCGCAATTTCCAGTGCAGCACGGAAGACCGACAACATCTGCTGGAGCGGCTGAGAGACAATTTTTGGGGTCCCGACCCGACACGGCTAGTGGGACAAAGCGCAGAGGTGCTCGGCTGGACTGATCGTTTGCGCATGATCCTCATCAGCGCACTCCAGGTCGATAAGGCAGTTTTGTTTTCGGCCCTCATCACCGTCGCCGGGTTCGTGCCGCTCTTCACAATGCAGGGAGTTGAAGGCCAGATTTTCGGTCCCATGGCCCGCACTTACGGTTACGCACTGGCGGGAGCATTGATCGCCACGTTCACCATCACTCCTGTTCTCGCATCGTTCCTACTTCCGGAGAACGTCAAAGAAACCGAGACGATCATCGTCCGCATGTTGCATCGCGCCTACGATCCGGCGTTGCGCTTTATGTTGAGTCGACGCACGATTGCGATGGCCATTGGACTCGGTTTCGTCCTGCTGGCCGGATTGCTGGCAACCCGCTTGGGAAGCGAATTCCTGCCGCACCTGGAGGAAGGCAACTTCTGGATTCGCGCCTCCATGCCCACCACCCTATCACTGGAGGATGGCGAAGCAGCCGCGCGAAAGATGCGCGAGATTCTGCTGCGGCATCCTGAGGTGATCACAGTTGTTTCGCAACACGGAAGGCCCGATGACGGCAGCGATGCTGCCCCGTTTTCCAACGTCGAACTATTCGCACCACTCAAGCCTTTTGACAAGTGGCCGCACGGGCTGACCAAGGACAAACTCACCGAGCAGATTCAGGCGGAGTTCGACAATGAACTGCCCGGCGTCGTATTCAATTTCTCGCAATATATTCAGGACAACATCGAAGAAGCAATTTCCGGCGTTAAGGGTTCAAATTCAGTAAAGATTATCGGCCCTAACCTTGAAGTCCTGACGAATCTTGCCAACCAGGTGCGCGACCAGATGGCTCAGGTGCGGGGTGTTAATGACCTCGGTATTTTTCCAGTTCTCGGCCAACCAAACTTGAATATCAAAGTGGATCGTGAGAAGGCGGCGCGATATGGGCTGAATGCGGGCGACGTGAACTCAGTGATTCAAGCCTCCTTGGGAGGAGCGGTTGCGACAGAGGTGTTGGAGGGCGACCGCCAATTCGATCTGGTTGTCCGTTACACACCCGAATATCGTAATAGCATCGACCGGATCCGCGAAATCAAAGTGGCTTATACAACTGCGAGTGGAGCGAACGCCTATATCCCATTAAGCGAATTGGCCACGATCACACTCGATACAGGAGCGTCGTGGATTTATCACGAGAGCGTTCAGCGCTTCATTCCCGTCAAGTTCAGCGTCCGTGGACGCGATCTCGGCAGCACCGTAGCGGAAGCGCAGGATCGCATCGCGAAGAATATCCAGCTGCCCAGCGGCTATCACATGATCTGGGCAGGCGAGTTCGGAGATCTTCAGGCTGCGAAGAAGCGGTTGGAAATCATTGTGCCGCTGAGCCTGGTACTCATTATCGGGCTGCTTTACACACAATTTAATTCGCTGCGCGACAGCCTACTGGCGCTGGCAGGAATCCCGTTCGCCGTGGCCGGCGGCGTGATGGCCCTCTGGGTTTCCAGCCTGAATCTCAGCATCTCGGCTGCAATCGGATTCGTCTCACTCTTCGGTGTTTCCGTGATGGATGGGATTTTGATGATCACCTACTATAACCATGAATTACAGCTGCATGGAGGGACGCACATTGATGCGATGTATCGTGCCGCATCGACGCGAATGCGCCCCTTGTTGATGACGGCGCTTTCGGCTTGCATCGGCCTTTTCCCAGCTGCGATTTCGACCGGGATTGGCAGCCAGGTGCAGCGCCCGCTTGCTACTGTGATCGTTGGGGGCATGCTCGTCGGCCCCATCATGCTGCTTCTCGTCGTGCCGGCCCTGCGGCTGATCTTCCTCGGTGGAGAACATCGGCTGAGCGCGCATCTGCACCATCCCGTTCCCAAGAACAAGTCCGAATCAGAGGAATCAAAATGAGGATGGCTCGCACACTTTTCATGATGATCGTGGCGGCATTGCTGCCGACCGCGAATCTCGCGGCTCAGGCGAGCTCTGCACCGCAACAAGCGACCTCGCCCAGTGAGAAATCTGCCGGCCAACAAAAAGATGACGTTCGTAATGATAAAGATCAGCCGGGCACGAAAGAAGCAGGCGAGAATCAAAAGGCATCGGCCGACATGACGCGAACTACAACTAAACGTCGTCCAAGCACCAGCCAATCCGGGGCGGTTATAACTCGTCAAGCGCATCTAAGAAAAATGCCCGCGATGAGTAACTCTCAAACCAACGCGCCGGCAGGCGTCACATCGCCAGTGCAAACTCAGTCAAACGCGGCTACAAACATTCCGAATAAGGCGGTCAGCCATCGCCCGTCTGCGCCCGCATCCCCTGTCCCCGCAAATGGACTGCAGTTCAGGAACGCCCGCGATCCCGGCGCGCGGCTTGCAAGCAGTGGCGGGCCACTGACGGTGGCGAGAGGCACAGCAGCCATCAACGGAACCAACATGAAGCGGAAACCCTGAGCGTTATGACCCGTATTTGCAAAACCCGCGTAATCGGAGCGCTCGCAATCCTGGCATTGCTCATTACCGCCGGCTGTGCGGTTGGCCCGAACTTCAAAAAGCCGGCCGCGCCGAACAATGCAGGCTACGCTCCCTCATTGCCCACTAGCACGAGCGGCAGTCCAAACGTAGCGGCCGGAGAAGTGCAAACTTTCGTGCCAGGGCACGATATTCCGGGAGATTGGTGGACGCTGTTCCATTCCAAGCCGCTGAATGACCTGATCGAGCGCTCCCTGAAGAACAATCCCGATCTCAAGTCGGCGCAGGCGGCGCTGCTGGTGGCGCGCGAGAACACGTTGGCCCAGCGGGGCGCGTACTATCCCAGTGTTTCCGGAAGCTTTGCTGCTACTCGGGCGAAAACTTCGAATGAAATCTCGCCCGTGCCCAGCTTCACCACCTTTCAATACAGCCTTTTTACCCCCGAAGTTAGCGTTTCCTACACCCCAGACGTCTTTGGCCTGAACCGCCGGACCGTGGAATCTTTGAAAGCGGAGCAGGAACAAGCGCGCTACGTTCTGGCCGCGACCAATATCACACTGAGTTCCAATGTTGTGGCTGCCGCGATTCAAGAAGCTTCCTTGCGCGCGCAAGTTGCCGCAACCAACGACCTCATCAAGATCAATACGAACATGCTGGATGTATTGCGCAAGCAATTCGACAAGGGTTATGTTGGCCGCCTCGACGTAGCCGCGCAGGAAACCCAACTGGCGCAAGTTACCGCTACCTTGCCGCCACTCCTTAAGCAACTTGCCCAACAACGCGATCTGCTCGCAGTGTTGGCCGGCGGATTTCCTAGTGACGATTTGGTCGAGAAGTTTGAACTGTCTA
>JASIEN010000428.1 GCA_030045935.1 Candidatus Sulfotelmatobacter sp. | reverse complement strand
TGGGCTCCTTCAATACGCGATGCACCTTAGCGGCGAATTCCGCTACATCCAGCTGCTTCTCACCGTCCGGGCCGTCCAAGGGCAATACGATCTCCCCAGCGCCTAATGCCACGAGACGGCGAGCGTTGCTCTCGCGCTCCGTTATGGTCGGAATGATCACCGCTGGTGTACCTGCAGCCAGCCCAGTCATCACCGAGCCGTGACCGCCATGATGCACCATTAAGTCGCAACGTTGAGCCATGGCGAGGCCCGGCAGGTAGACGGCATGATGAAAGTTGGGTGGCAAGCGGCCCACTTCCTTAGGGATGGCCTGGTGGCCGGTGGTCAGTACGATGTTCACGGGTGCATCAGCGAGGGCTGCGATAGCGGTGCGAATCACCACAATTGAGTCAATCGGAGTTGGACCGTTACCGTATCTCGGATTGCCCGAGTAGACCCATATGACCGGTTTGTCTTGCTTGTGCGCTGCAACCCAATCGGGCACGGTTGAATTGCCGCGCTGCCATACAATCGGCCCGATGTAAGTGACGCTGGCAGTAGCCGGAAGCGGATCGGTTTCCGGCGTGCCGACAATCAAGGAAAGGTCACCTGCCAGCAGATCGACGCAGCGCGCCACCGGCCCGACGCCGTTCTCGCCTGCGATCTTGTTGACAACGGCCGCTGCGCTGGGCAATCCGCTTGGCCGTTCACCCTTCCACCACACAAAGCCATCGCTCGCAGGATGAAAATTGCCTTGCAGCACGCTCACCAGCGGGACCTGAAGAATGCGCGCAGCGAGGCACGTGAATAGCCCAAACGAATCCACCATGACGTCGGGATCGAAATCACGCACCAGGTCGACATGGAGAGCGGTGGACGCTCGCACAAAAGCCTCACCTCCGTACGCCGCGCCGAACATGTGTTCTACATCCCAGGCCACGCTAGCTTGTGCGAGGTCCATCAAGGAATTGGGGACCGCCCGCGACGGCACTGGCAGATTTTTTAACTCGGCCTCTTCGATCAGTTTTGCGGGTGCCGATGCGGGGTTGAAAACCGCAACATCGTGCCCGCGATCGGCGAGCTCTCGTGCGATAGGCACAAGGCGAGTAGGCAAGCCGAGGTCATTCGCCGGCGCCATCGTAAACAAGAACCTGGACATGGGACCTTTTGTAACAAATCTTAGCCCTCAAGCACTCGCTTTAACTTCTTCCGCAGCATCGCGGCCCATACGGCGCTGGGGGCGTGGTTCACTCGAAGCGGATTTCGCAATAGCAATCGACGGTCGGGACCGCGATTCTAAAAAGCGTCTCTGGACCGCCACACTTGATTGTCGAGTTGGGGGAGGCGAGCGGGACCCAAGTACACGCTGGGATCCTTACTCGGGCACACCTCCAGAAGCACCTGCGGTGCGTTTTATCAGCAGGATCGTAACATCATCCTCCTTCAGTTTCGGGTCCACCAAGGATTTCAAACGAGACATGCTCGTTGTGGGATCGTCAGTCAAAGCGGCACACAAACGGTCTTGGGGAGCATCTCCGGGAATCGAGTCTGTCAAGCCATCTGTGAAAACCAGCAGGCTACCGCCGGGAGGAACAACAGCTCTGCCAGATTTGTACTCCGCTGCACTCAACAAGCCAAGCGGCAGGCCGGTCGCTTCCAGAGCTGTCGTTGCTCCAGAACAAAACAAGATCGGACTATTGTGGCCAGCATTGACATAGGTCAATTCTCCCGAGTCGCGGCTCAGAACGATGAACACAGCTGTGGCGAAGCGATCAGCGGGAGTATAGCGGAGCAAGTGCTTGTTGATCTGCCCGGCCATGACTGCGGGATCGGGTTCGATATTGGCAATCGTCCTCACCAGGGCCTGTATGTTTGCCGCCAGCAGGGCCGCCGGCATCCCTTTCCCGGATACGTCCGCCACCGCGAATAGTGTTCGCTCTCCGGAAAGTTCGATAACGTCAAAGTAGTCGCCACCGACGTCACGGAAGGGCTTGTAGAACGTCTCGACTTCGTAACCCGGTAACCTTTCCAGTTTGTCGGGTTGCAGTGTCTGCTGGATCTGCCGGGCAGCGATCTGGTCGGACTCAAGCTGCGTCTTACGGACAAATTCCGCAGTCAGCATCCCGTCCTTCAGCCCGGCGCCAACAACGTAAAGCAGCAACACACTCGCATAGAGAGGTATGCCTTCCGGCCACATCAGCGGCCACACCAAAGACCGCGTCCAAAGGGCATAGAACGCGTATCCCTGCATGAGGTGTCCGGCCCACGTCATGAGGCGTTTGGACTTGGGCATCTCGCGGGTCCAGTCGTAGTAGGCATACTGGAGCGCTCGCCGAAAAGGGTCGGAGGATCTCGCCAACTCCATCTGCTGGATGCGATAAGGCATGCCGGGAGTCTAGCAACGGCCAACTGTGCTGGTAAAGCGCCAGCCAGCTGCACTGCAAACAAAATAGGTGGTGCGAGCCCAACCATCCACTTAACCGTTAGCGAGTTACATGAGGATTTCGCGCCAGCTATTTTATTCCGGTAGTTCTTGGAGCGAGTATTTCAGGCGATCGCCCGACGATCGCCCTTCCCCAGATGACCAGAGTTAACGTGAGCAGTCAGGTTGAGAAAGCAACCGGGGATCTCGATGGGTGTGAGAGGCTTTTTTCAGTCGAGGTTTGCACGGCGCAGACCGCCGCGCTGCTCAGAAACCTTCGATCATCCAGACATTGCTGTTGATGACGTTGCCCAGTATCGCAAGGTAGCGGCCATCCGGTGAAGGTACACCCCAAACTCCACCGCCCGTTCCCTTGTACTGCCATAACACCCGCGCACTTCCGTTCAGATCGACATCGAGAAGCGTGCTGAATTGTGGCGAGATAGAGCCGCAGTAGAGCCGCTTTCCGTCAGGAGACCAGTCAAGGCCTGTGACGTTCGACCAACCCTTGACCGTGAACTCACGGTCGGAGCCACCTGAGAGCGAAAGCAAGCGGACGCGAATCTCTGGCTCGCCACTTCGCGAAATCAAGACCATTGATCCATTCGGGGAGAGTTCCTCGCGGTCGTAGGTGTGCAAGGGATCATTCTCTATGGTCCGGAGCAGCTTCCCTCTGCCCTTCAGAGGGTCGAATGCCGTGGTCAACAGCTGTTTTTGATCCTGGCTCGTCTCGAAAATAACGCAGAGGCTTGCCGGGGCGCGGGCGCACCGGAAGTCGAGCGAATTTCGCGTCTCCATCACAAACTGGGGCACTCCACCGCTCACGGGGATACGCATCAGCCGATCCGGAGGGGCGGGATTGGCTGTCGTTCTCGGCCTCTCTATGAAAAGTATCCAAGCACCATCGGCGCTAACGCGTAAGTCGATGACGTCTTGCGATCCAGTGACCACGGGCTCAGCGCTTTCCTGGCTGATTCCTTGCTTGAAAATACCCAATGTGCCGTTACGGTTTGATTGGAACAATACGGCTTTGCTGTCCGGTGTCCATGCCGTGGGGGAATCGAAGGCTTCGTCATTCGTCAGCCGACGAGGGGGCTTCATGCGCGTCCCCCCTGCCGCGAGCTCGCCCACGTAAACTTGTGACTGATATGTCGTCTTGCGAAGCATCAGCCGCTTACCATCCGCACTGGCGCTCAATACCCCAACAAGGTAAGATCCAGCCCACTGGGTAATGCGTTTCGGTTTCCCGGTGGGAGTGCCCGCGTGGTTATTGATGCCGACTTGCCAAAGATTATCGTCGCTTGAGTAAAGCGATTCCCGGCGCGCGTAGACGATCCGCCCATCCGGAAGCCAGCAAGCATTCTCCAGCCACAGGTTCGGAGCCGACCGCACCACCGTTTGGCTCGCACCCTTCAGGTCGCAGGTTTCGATCGAGCACTGGTAACTATCCGCCATGCGCTGCACTCTAACGTAGGCTAACCGCTGTCCATCCGGGGACCAGTGCACCGAGTACAGCAGCCACTCATTTTCTCCAACCGCGAGGATCTTTTGTGGGTTGTCCCCCTGACTATCCATCACCCAGATTTCGCGCGGGTTGTCCGCCGTCCCGAGTGGACTGAAAGCGATGCGTGTCCCGTCCGGCGAAACCTCAAATCCCGTGGCGCCTTCGCGGACCTGTCGTGGAGATTGCCCCAGTACCGAGACCGTCCACATGCTCTTGTGTCCGCCCACTTCGTATACGTCAGCGAGCAATTGTGTGCCGTCGGGAAACCACGAATCGACATACCAGTAGGCGCTGGCTGGAACGCCGGCCGGCCTTGGGATGAGCCGGTCTTCATTCGTCGAAAGCAGCTTCACGTGAATCCCTGCCCGATCTGAATAAGCAAGGTACTTGCTATCGGGGGAAATGGCGGCGCTCTGGACACGGTTCTCGCTGGAGTTGAAGGTCAGCCGTTTCTGCGTTATCTCGGCTGAAGGCGTCTGCGTTAACTCGGCTGAGCGCTTGGGAGCACGATACAGGAGGAACCATGCGAGACCAACTAGCACAGCAGCTACCACAGCAACGCCGCCTATGACTGCTTTTCTGTGCCGCTTGATGACACCAGCGATGACGACGGAATCCGACGCTGAACCTTCAGGCGCCTGGTGCACTGGTTCCGCGGCCGCCGCCGGCTGCGCCTCGGACCTGCCAGAGCTCGTATCGCGCTTGAGGCGCTTGAGGTCCGCCCGCATATCCGCCCCACTGTGATAACGCAGGTCGCGATCCTTCTCCAACGCCTTGTTGATCATCTCACTTAGCTTTGCGGGAGCCTGGGGATTCAACTGCACGAGCGAAACCGGCACTTTGTGCAGAATCGAGTCAAACAGCGCCGCCGTTGTGTTGCCGGCGAAAGGCCGGGCGCCCGTCGCCATCTCGTACAACACCACGCCGAACGAGAACAGATCCGTGCGCGCATCCAGCTCTTCTCCGAGCGCCTGCTCCGGCGACATGTAGGCCACCGTCCCGACCGCCGTGCCCGGACTGGTCAGCATCTCTTCTGTCGCCGCGTATGTCGGCAGCGCGGCTTTCGTGCTCTC
>JASIEN010000427.1 GCA_030045935.1 Candidatus Sulfotelmatobacter sp. | reverse complement strand
TCCCGCCAGAGAGCACGAGTATGCCGCCATTGGTCGCTTCCAGCGTCGCCGTATTCGTGGCAGTTGAAGCAGGAACCACGGCAAGCGTGTCCCCGCTCACGTTGGCATTGATTGTGCCGTTGTTCGTGATGGCGATCTGACCATTCCCGATGTTGCCCACCCCTTCGATTGTGGAATCGTTGGTTAACGTCGTTCCGCCGGCCCCATTAATGTAATTGGGACCTCCGCTACCCAGCACCACGGCCCCCGTGCCCGCCAACGTCGTGTTTGCATCCAGGTAGAGGAAAGTGTTGCTGCCGGAGGAATCCAGATTGATGGTGCCATTGTTGGTGATCGTGCCGGAAATTTCCGTCGTGGTGTTGTTCAGAACGTTATACGTCCCATTGTTGGTAAGATTGGTCAGGTACACAGTCCCGTCGCCATTGATCACTCCGGTCCCACTCGTAGTCAGCGTTCCGCCTGAAATGGTGACGCTGTTTTCCAGATCGACGGTCGATCCCGTTGCTGCCGTAATCGTTCCTTTCCCCGTTTGCGTCCATTTACTTCCGGAGAGCGCCAGCGTGCCGCCGTCGGTCGCTTCCAGGGTGCCACTGTTTGTGGACGCCACTGCCGGCTCAAGTACAAGCGTGCCTCCGCTCACGTCGGCATTGATCGTCTTGTTGTTTACGATCTTGATTTGTCCGTTGCCGATATTGCCTGCGCCTTCGATGGTCTCGGAGTTGGTCAGGGTCGTTCCGCTGGCTCCATTGATGTAATTGGGACCGCCGCTGCCCAGTACCACGGTTCCCGTGCCCGTTAACTTGCTGCTTGCTGCCAGGTAGAGGAGAGTATTGCTGCCGCTGGAATCAAGGTTGATGGTGCCGTCGTTGGTGATGGTGCCGGAAATCTCCGTCGCGGTGTTGTTCAGAACGTTGTACGTTCCCTTGTTAGTTAACGTGGTCAAATAGACCGTGCCGTCACCATCTATTACCCCCGCCCCGCTCGTGGTCAGCGTGCCACCGGTGATACTGACTCCATTTTGCAACAGAATCGTTGAAGCATTGCCGCTCGAGTCGCTGCCCACGGCCTCGATGGTACCCTTGTTGGTAATCGCTCCACCGTCCAGAACTAATGTTCCACCGTTCGTTGCCTCCAACACCCCTGTTGACGAGTTGGTCAGGCCCCCACTACTCGGCTCAATGTAAAGAGGAGCCGTAGTCACCGTTGGGCTGATGTTGCCGTCGATGGTGCCGTTATTGACTATGGTTGTGATCTGTCCATTGCCGATATTACCTACGCCTGAAATCGTCTGGTCGATGGTGAGCGTGGAATCGTTGCCGCCGTTAATATAATTCGGTCCGCCTGTACCCAGCACGACCGTCCCACTCCCTGTTAACGTTGTACTGGTGCTACCAGGGACATAGAGGAAAGTGTTGCTGCCACTGGAATTTAGATTGATCGTCCCGTCATTGGTGATCGTGCCGGAAATCTCCGTGGTGGTGTTGTTCAGAATGTCGTATGTCCCTTTGTTGGTCAACGTGGTCAGGTACACCGTACCGTCGCCGTTGATGACTCCAGTCCCGCTTGTAGTCAGCGTGCCGCCTGTGATGCTGACACTATTCTCCAGATCGACGGTTGAGCCTGCCGCCGCTGTAATCGTCCCGCCGGTGTTCGTCCAGGTCCCGCCAGAGAGCACGAGTATGCCGCCATTGGTCGCTTCCAGCGTCGCCGTATTCGTGGCAGTTGAAGCAGGAACCACGGCAAGCGTGTCCCCGCTCACGTTGGCATTGATTGTGCCGTTGTTCGTGATGGCGATCTGACCATTCCCGATGTTGCCCACCCCTTCGATCGTGGAATCGTTGGTTAAGGTCGTTCCGCCGGCTCCATTGATGTAATTGGGACCTCCGCTGCCTAGCACCACGGTCCCCGAGCCCGTTAACGTGCTGTTTGCTGCCAGGTAGAGCAAAGTGTTGCTGCCACTGGAATCCAGATTGATGGTGCCGTTGTTGGTGATGGTGCCGGAAATTTCCGTCGCGGTGTTGTTCAGAATGTTGTACGTTCCACTGTTGGTTAACGTGGTCAGGTAGACCGTACCATTTCCATCGATCACTCCGCTCCCAGTGGTAGTCAGGGTGCCGCCTGTGATGCTCACGCTGCCCTGCAGATCGACGGTTGAGCCTGCCGCGGCTGTAATCGTCCCGCCAGTGTTCGTCCAGGTCCCACCAGAGAGCACGAGTATGCCGCCATTGGTTGCTTCCAGCGTCGCCATATTCGTGGAAGCTGCACCAGGCTCAAGGGTAAGCGTGTCCCCGCTCACGTTGGCATTGATCGTACCCGCGGTACTCGTAGTGCCATTGTCGATAGCGATTTGACCATTGCCGACATTGCCGACACCTTCAATGGTGGATTCGTTGGTCAGGATTGTGCCGCTAGCCCCATTAATATAGTTCGGGCCGCCGGTGCCCAACACCAGGGTTCCACTACCCGACAATGTGACACTTGCGGATAGCGAGAGGAGAGTGTTGCTGCCGCTGGAATTCAGAGTGATGGTTCCATTGTTCTCGATATTGCCACCCACAGTCAGAGTAGTGTTGTTTGAAATCGCCACCGAATCGCCTGCATTGCTCAGCGTGAGCGTGCCGATGTTCGCGTTATCGTCCTCGACGGTTGCGGCGGTGGTCAGATTGATCAAAACATTTTGGCCGCTGGGTGCGCCATTGTTCCAATTGGAGGTGTCGCTCCAGTCGGTGTTGGAGCCACCGCCGCCGGTCCATGTATCTGTGGTCGTATCTGGAATCGGCGCAGGCCTCGTCCCGGCCGGCACTCTGCTTAGCGACAGACTGCCATCCGGCGGTTGGTTCGAGACCGGCCAGAACGACTCGCGCTTTGGCGCCACTCTCGATTGAGCCGCAGCGAGGTTGAAAGCGAGCAACGTCAGGAGGAGGGAAAACCACGAGGTCCACTTAACTGCCACAGAGTACGTTGGACGCATAGAGGCCTCCGTGCTTCGTCAGCACAAGCGCTAATTTTTCTTTCGCTTTGGCCCAGGGGTTCGGCTGAGTACACAAGATGAATGGTTTTGCTGTCAGTAGCCGAGGCGACAGAATAATAATGCAATAACGGGACCTGTCAAGATGAAAAATTTTGCATACGATTCCCGGATGTGACCGGGACCGTCTGAAAGCGGTTTTAATTCGAATTTCGAGCCTCGTCTTTAGCTGCGATCAGATGAGGAAAGGGGGAAATGCTGGAATACCAGATGGAGGTTCATGTCGGATACTATTGAGGCGCTATTCGGTTTCCCCGAACCGCCTGAAAGAGGTAAGGATTTCAACCAATGCTGCGCGTTTTGCACATAACCGATGAACTGTGTGGCGCCATGGGGCGGCTAAGTTTACTAGTGACGGTTGTGCTGTTTGCATTCATGGGCTGCCGCAGTTCCTCTCGCGCGAGGGAATATGAGGAAAAGGGCGATCGCGATGTGGAACAGAAGCAATTGGCCGAGGCCGAGACCGAGTATAAGAAGGCGATCGAAATCGATCCTGATCTCGCGGTGGCCTACTACCGCCTCGGTCTATTGCAGATACAGCAGGACCACCCAACTGTGGCTACCGAGTCGCTGTCGCGTGCAGTGGAGCTCGATCCGAAAAATCTGGACGCCCGGCTGCGATTCGGGAGTCTGCTGTTGAAAGCGACACAACGGTCGGAAGCTCGCGAGCAGGCCGAGGCCGTCCTTGCGCTCGATCAGAGAAATGCCGGGGCACACCACTTACTCGGTCAGATCTTGTTGCAGCAACTGCAATATGCGAGTGCGGAAAGCGAACTGAAAGAGGCGATTATTCTTGCCCCTCGCGACCCTCACATTTATGAGGACCTTGGGCTGGCCCAGTTGCTGGACTTGGAATATGGTGCAGCGGAAAAAAGTTTTGAGAGTGCCGTTGATCTAAGGC
>JASIEN010000426.1 GCA_030045935.1 Candidatus Sulfotelmatobacter sp. | reverse complement strand
GTAACTCCAGGCGATAGAAATATAAGGTACCAGACGGTATCGCCTACCGCAATGGTTTTGGAGCCTAATTGCCGGAGGGTGAAGTTCAATAGCGGAATCCGCCAGGTGAGTGGGGATTCAGTTCCGCACAACAAGATGTGACGCTTCTCATTGACACGACGAAGAGGGCAGCGAGAGGAACTTGATGCGGCGAGATTTCTCGCCTCCCCGAAGAGCAATTTCCACAGCGGATGCAACACCCCTAGAGGCGAGTTTCCCTGGGACAAAAAGAAGCAAGGCTGCCGAGCACTAGCGCGGCCCCGTCGCGAATTCCGCCACCGTGGAGGTTTCCCATGACGAAACTACGCGCTCTTGGGCTAGCTGTCTCTCTTTGTTTTAGTTGTAATCATCATGCAGGCCGCGCCTGTGGCGCTGGCCCAGCCTGAGGCAGGCCGGCAGGTAACCAGGCCGGCGCTGGCGACGAAGAGTGCGAACGTGCCGTCGGCAGGCCAAGCTCCTCCGGCATCGGCGCACCCCGTATTCGTGAGAAAGAAGGGCGTAGCGGGGAGAGCGGAAGCGTCGAACGTCAGTTTCCTGCCGGCGGTAACGTATGTCACTGGAGGACCACAAACCAACGCGAGTTCCCCGGCCGTTGCCGACGTGAACGGCGATGGCAAACCTGACTTGATCGTCGCTAACGTGGTCACTTCCTGCTGTGGGGGCGTTGAGTCTATTGGCGTATTACTCGGCAATGGGGACGGGACGTTTCAATCCCCGATCGTCATCACCAGCGTGAGCCAAATTGGAGAATTCAACGCACTCGCAGTGGCCGACGTGAACCGTGATGGAAAACCCGATCTCATTGTTACAACCTGCTGCGCCACCGCCGTCTACTGCGTCTTCTTCTCCAACTGGATCGTCAACTGCGCCTTGCAGGTTTTGGCGAGGTCGTCAAAGGCAGAGCCTTGGCGGTCGCCTTGCGATGCATTGAAAAACAGTCCTCGCTTGGTGCGATTGGGCAATCCAGTAAAGCGAGCTTTGCCCGCAGCGTTGGTGCCAACCTGAAGGTCCATCTTGTGCAGCGACCAAGTGCCGTAGGCGATGTGAACGCTGATTTTGGCGTCGTAAACGGGTGAGCCGCTGCTATCGAGCACAGTGAAGTCGGCTGCGCAATCGCCGATACCGGCATCAATGGCTGGGACTGCGTTGGGATCGGGTTTGTCGTTCTGAGCGTACAGAACCGGCGCCAAAAGCGCCAAGGCGAACGTGCAAGCGACAACGATTCTAAAGCAGATCGTGTTTCGCATGATCGAAGGGACTCACTTCCCCAGCAGCCGGATATTTTCGGCTCACGGCTGCGTCTTCTTCATTCTAAAGCCTCGGATCAACTCACCACCTGAGAGCTGCTTCGAAAATGCGCTGCGCGCTGTTGCGCGAATTGCCGGTAGCGCTGGCGTGCGTACTCCTTTGCGGCTTCGCCAGTTGGAAATGACGGTGGCGCATGATGGTGTACATTCCCGGCAGTGTCATGGATGGGCAAATCGGCCGCGCTGGCGGCGATCGCAGCTTCGAACTTGTCAGGCCCTCCCGCAGGTGGCGCAACCAAGCCCACCGGGACCTGCACTCCGCTCAGGGGATCGTCGCGGCGAGGATTTTGCAAGGTAAGCACCCCACCCACGTGCGGCGCCGCTGCATCGCGCCTCGTCAAGCTAGGCGCACCGAAGCGATTTTCCACCGTCGCCAGGATCGAAGTATGGTCGAACGGCGTAGCTGACGAGGTGCGAAATACCGTCCCGGCAGCGATCATGGGCGAAACCAGCACGGTGGGAACGCGAAGCCCAAAGCGCTTGAAATCGAAGTGGAGTTCCCCGGCGGAATTATCCGGCGGGACCGCGTTCTCAGGCGGGGCCACATGGTCGTAGCATCCACCATGTTCGTCATAAGTAATGATCAGCAAAGTCTGGTTCCAAAGCGGCGTTCCAATCAGCGAGTAGTAGATATCGTGCAGGAACTGCTCGCCTTTGCTGACATCACAATTCGGATGCTGGCTGTTTCCCTGTGTCCCCCACTGCGGCTCAAGGAAGCAATAGTTTGCCAGGCTGCCATTCTTTGCCGCATTTTGGAAATCGGCGAACTCGCCGAAATTCGTCTCCGGGGCATATTTGATGTCGGCGACAAGGCCACGCGTCACGGCTGGAGCGTCGTAGCCGTAGACAGTCCAACTCACCGATTTCTTAGTCAATGCGGTGAAAATGCTGGGAGCGGTGTAGGACCTGCAAGAATTATCCTGCACAAACCCCTGCGAGGTCGCCATGCAAACGAAGGCACGATTGGGAAATGTTTCTGTGGGCGCCGATGCAAACCACTGATCACAAACTGCGTAACCTGCGGCGAGCTTTGATAACACAGGCAGGATTGCCGGAGTATACATAGCCATGATCTGTGATGGCTGGGTGCCCGGCACAACTTGACCCGCATCTTTGGCCTCCGAGGCGAGAGTGTGGGCAAAGTTAGTGACGAAGCCACTGTTGTTGGCGGGAGTGATGGGAGTTGGCGCCTGGGATTTGCCGAAGAGTTGGGAATTGGTATTCAAATAACCTTCACCGGGGTCGGCGCCGGGCTGAAGGTAGGGGTGGGGGTCGCTTGGTTTAATCGGGAATACCGTGACGGGCGTTCCGTTTGCATCAAGATTACTTTCTTTCCCCGTCAAGCCTTCGAAGGGCCGGCCCTGCGGAGAAACATTGTTACTCGACTGATACAAGAAACCAAGCATGTGATCGAAAGATCGATTTTCTAACATCACGACCACAATGTGATTGATCTGGGACAATAGGGACGAGCCAGCGGCCATATATCGGCTCTCTTCCCGCGAGTGCGGGCGGCCTGATTTAACGCCGAGGGAAGTTTTGGGGTTACGGGTCTTGTCTTTGTGCCTCTTGGGGAAGTAGAGGAACCCTAACACTAACTTGGACCAAGGTCAATTGCTTCGCGGATTTATTTTCGGAACTTAGTTTGGGTAAGTGGCCATGGGCAGCAACTCGCGAATCCCGATCTGAGTGACCCATCGAAGCGAGGGATATCCAATGAGTTCGTTTCGTCAAGTGCGCCGAGCCGATGGCGCCGTTCCGACAACCCCAGACAGTCGGTCTACCCCATCGCCGATTCCAACTACGGCGCCATGAAAACCGCGCCGGACAGCCGAGGACGGCTGTTCCCACAGGATGTGAAAGACCCTTGGCCCAGCTTCTCCCTTACACGGCCCTATCGAATGGGTGTATATTTGTGGCGTTTTAGCGCTAATACGGGCGATTTCGCCCCCGAACATGGCGTCGTGACGGGCGTCACAGCATTGCCAGTCAGCACCGTTGTAAATTGCGCCAGTTTGTACCCGGCGAACTCCGGCTTACGAGGCAAAATCATATGGCTACATCGAAAGTTCTTCCCAAGCAGGTCACCGAAACCAGCGAGGCTCAGATCGCAGTCCACTGGAGAGAAGAGGAATACTACTATCCTTCCTCGAAATTCGTTGGCCAGGCAAACCTGACTGATCCCGATGTTCTCAACCGCTTCAGCGAAGAGAAATTTCCCGAGTGTTTCCGTGAATACGCCGACATGTTGAGCTGGGACCAGTACTGGCATACCACGCTTGACACGAGCGATCCACCGTTCTGGAAGTGGTTTGTGGGCGGCAAGCTCAATTCCTGCTACAACTGCGTGGACCGGCACCAGGCCAAATACAAGAATAAAGCGGCTTTGATCTTTGTTCCCGAGCCGGAAGGCGAGGCACCGGTCGCAGTGACCTACCGCGAGCTCTACGTGCGGGTGAATGAATTTGCGGCGCTGCTGCGCGACTATTGCCATCTGAAGGCGGGAGACCGCGTGACAATTCACATGCCCATGGTTCCCGAGTTGCCCATTACTATGCTGGCCTGCGCACGGCTGGGGGTGATTCACTCGGTTGTGTTTGGCGGATTCAGCGGCGAGGCTTGCGGACTGCGCGCCGCCGATTCCAGCAGCCATGTCCTCATCACGATGGATGGATACTACCGCGGCGGTAAGATGCTGGACCACAAAGCTTCGGCGGAGATTGCCCTGGAAACAGCCGCCAAGGAAGGCTGCAAGATAGAGAAAGTTCTGGTGTGGCGGCGACAGCCGGGGAAAAACGCTTCCTCCTCGCCATTTGTGAAGGGGCGAGATATTTGGGTCGATGAACTTCTACCCAATTACTCCGGTGAAATTGTGCCTCCGGTTTCGATGGACGCGGAGGCGCCTCTGTTCTTGATGTACACCAGCGGAAGCACGGGCAAGCCGAAGGGTTGTCAGCATCGCACCGGCGGCTATCTGGCGTATGTGGCCGGGACGACCAAATACATTCAGGACCTCCATCCTGAGGACGTTTACTGGTGCATGGCCGATATCGGCTGGATTACCGGACATTCGTACATCGTTTATGGGCCGTTGTCGCTCGCCGCGACCAGCGTGATCTATGAAGGCGTGCCGAATTATCCCGATGCGGGCCGGCCCTGGCGCATCGCCGAGCGGCTGAACGTGAACATCTTTCACACTTCTCCCACAGCCATTCGCAGTTTGCGTAAAGCCGGCCACGATGAACCCAGCAAATACAACTATCACTTCAAGCACATGACCACGGTCGGTGAACCGATCGAACCGGAAGTCTGGCGCTGGTATTACGAAACCGTCGGCAAGCGTGAAGCCGTCATCGCCGATACCTGGTGGCAAACAGAAACGGGCGGTTTTTTGTGCAGCACAAAACCTGCGATTGATCCCATGAAGCCGGGCAGCGCCGGGCCCGGCATACCGGGGATTTATCCGGAGATTCGCGACGAAATGGGCGAAGTTGTTCCGGCAGGTTCAGGAAAAGCCGGAAACATCTGCATTCGCAACCCTTGGCCGGGCATTATGCAGACGATCTGGGGCGATCGTGATCGCTTCGTCAATCAGTATTACCGGAAATATTGTCGCGATCCCAAGAGCAAGAACTGGCGCGACTGGCCGTATTTTGCGGCCGATGGCGCGGTGCTGGCGGTGGATGGATACTTCCGCATCCTTGGTCGCGTTGATGACGTTATCAACGTCGCCGGACATCGTTTGGGTACCAAGGAAATCGAATCTGCGTGTCTGACGGTGGACGAAGTGGCGGAGGCAGCGGTTGTGCCGGTAGTCGACGAGATCAAGGGCCGAGTACCCGAGGTTTATGTTTCTCTGAAGCCGGGAGTGCAACCGAGCCAGGAGATTGTCGAGAAGGTCAACCGGGCCATTGAGACGATCATCGGCAAGATTGCGCGCCCGAAGCACATTCATATCGTTCCTGATATGCCAAAGACGCGGTCGGGCAAGCTGATGCGGCGCATTCTGGCGGCCATCTCGAACCGTGGAGCCACCGGCGATATCACTACGCTGGCCAATCCCGATATCGTCGAAAAGGTGCGCGAGATGGTGCAAGGAAAAGAGCCGGTCGCAGTCGGCGAGGTCGCGGACGACATCAAGCAGTTTGGAAGTCAGGAATAGGATCAGGGATCCGGCGAGGGTGCATTTTCCCCCGGCTCAATTCCATTGGCATCGAAGACGTAAGTTTTTACTTCTCCGTCAGCGCCGGGCTCACCGACCTGTTTGCCATTCAGTTCGAAGACGATGCCGGCGGCATTTCCGGCTTTCACGGTGATTTCCTTGGTAGCCCGCACCGAAGTGTGAGCCGGCGCGATGAGAAACTCCTGCGCCACCTGCCTGCCGTCGGCCACGATCGAAACCCATGTGGTTTTCTCAGCGCGAATTAATAGAGTGAACGTTGCGGATTGCGCGACGCTCGCGTCTTTTTTCGGGGTCAGAATAACATCATTAGCGGGGACGGCAACGGGCGATATTGGCTTAAGTGCAGCCTCCGTCGCGGAAGTGCCTGCAGCCGCGTTCATTGGTGCGGAAGGTATAGGACGAGTTTTGTTTGGCGGTTCGCTCGCAGTCTTACGAGACGCAGCAGCCGAGAGAGACGGCGAGGCTTGCTTTTGCGCCCCGGGTGTGGTCAAAGCCTGTGGCTGGGCCGACTGCGATGTGGAGTTTGCCGATGCCGATTGCTGTGAGGGGGCCTGAGAATAACGGACCGCTGTGCCTTCGTGTCTTCGGATGAAGTTCCAAAACGCCAGAACAACAATCGCGAGTGCCAGCGCGAATACCAATTTCATCCAAGGAATCGATCGATAGGGAATGTCGATGGACGATCGCGCATCAGGCTGCCCGCTGTCCACGCCGGGAGAAACACTTCCGATGGCGGGCTCGGTGTCGAGTCCGACATGGGAGACATGCGAGGCGGAACGGCTGTCGCCTGCCATCGAAAGCACCGGTTGCCGATTCGCGGCGGCGCGATCGGCTTGATCAGCAGGATCTGCTTGGCTGGTATCAGCCGGTGGATGGCGATCCAAGTGGGTAGGTGGTTCAGAAGCGGCGGGAGGTTTGTTCGTGCCAGCGCGCAGATCGGGCATGATCTCCTGCTGCCGCACCTGGCTCTCACGCAGGGCATCCAAGTATTCAGCGATCGTTTCTTCTTCGTCGAGGCCGATGTGGCGTGCGTAGGCGCGGACAAAGCCCTTGTTGAAAACGCCGCCGGGAAGCTGCTCGAAATGCTCCTCCTCAAGCGCGCGCAGCATATGCATGCGGATCTTGGTGCTATTCGAGATCGCATCGAGGGAAATGCCCTGTCGCTCACGCTGTTGGCGAAGTTTTTCTCCGAACGCTCCCAAGGAAGGCTCCGGCGGTCGAGAGGATCCGGACACTCGCCGCGATGCCTCCATCATAGGCGAAGGCGCAGGTTGTTGCCATAAACCTTAGTGGATCGAGCGTTACCCTGGAGTACTTATAGCTGGGAGGACTGCAAACCGATTAAATTGCCGGCGAGAATTAGAGACCGGAGGGCGGCTCGCCACCAGCGATACCACCCTCCGGGAGGGGGGAAGATCAGACCGTGATCGCTTCCAGACCGGCGTAGTCACGAATGAAGAGAGTATCACCATCGGACCCAATCAGCTTCTTTTTTTTCAGTTCTGTCAGCCAGCGCGTGACCGTCTCGCGCGATGTGCCGATACGTTGCGCCATCTCCTCGTGAGTCATATCAGTGCCCGCCGGCGCCTCTTTCGAGGACGGCTCTGACGGTGCACACGAGGACAACAGCAGCCGAGCCAGTTTTCCCAAGGATGACCGCGCCAGCACTAAGCCATGAATATCGCGGTAGGTACTCTGAAATTCACGGCTGAGCCAGAGTGCTGACCGAATGCCCATCTCGCTTTCGTTGTGCAGGAGATTCAACAGATCCTGGCGGCCTACGAAATTCAGCTGGCATGGTGTAACGCTTTCGGCGGTGACTTCATAGTTTGTACCAGAGAGCGCGGCGCTCAGACCCAGAACCTCTCCGGCGGCTGCCTGCTTGAGTACCAGCATCTTGCCTTCTTTCGAGATGGTCGAAAGCCGCACGGTTCCCGAGCAAAGTATGAATACGCCTCGCGGCTTCTGGCCTTCAACGAAGAGCACTGCTCCGCCGGGCATGACGGTGTGGTGGCTGACTTCATCTAAAGAGCGCAGCGGTTTCTGCGAAAAGCGGCAGAAGAAGCCGTCCCGGCTGGCTTTGCAGCCCACACAGCTTTCGATCATGTCGAGTCCATAGGGAGTTCTCATTCTTCCCTCCGGCTGGTGTTTTTTCCCGTTCTCGCGGTTTGCCGGCTTTCGCTCTAGAGATTGAGCATCGATTTCGAGCAATCGCTCCAGCAGGCTGCGCGCGTGGGCACGAGTGTCCGGATCTGCGCTGTTGGCCGCGGAAATTACCTCCCACGCTCCACTCGTTTCGGCGCCCTTTTCCCACCCTAGCTGGCAGGCGAACAAGTAAAGGGGATCTCGCGCTTGCGAATTGATTGCCGGAGAAGCTGATTGTTCTTCGAGGGGAGGGATTGGCAGAATGCTACGTCGGCGTTCTGTTCCCGGTACGGGAAATGAGGCAGCATTACGCAGCGCCAGACGAACCAAATTACTTGGCTGGCAAGTGGCGGCAACTAACACGGTTCACCCCTAATCCGGGATGTGGCCAGAGAGATGAGAAGCGGTACTCATCCATCCAAGTTCGGGAAAACCGGCCCTAATGTACTTCCGGATTCCCGAGTGTGAGCAATTCCCGTTCCAGAACCTTGCAGTTGAGAGAGAAGCCGTATTTGGCCGAAAAACTCCGATTTGATGATCCGATTGGTCGGGACCCTGATGACTGCCTGCCGATAAGTCGGCATCGCTTCAAATGAATCGGCACCAAGCAGTAGGTTGTCTACTAATCCCGCGAGGAGTAGTCGGCGGGCGTGATTCCCAGCCTTTGCATCTTCGATTGCAGAGTTGTGCGCTTCAAACCGAGGCGGTGAGCTGCTCCTCCCGGCCCGGAGAGCAGTCCGCGTGTTTCGCGCAGTATGCGGATGATGTGTTCCCGCTCGGTTTGAACTAGAGAAGAATTGTCCTGTTCGTTGCGGGTTTCGCTCCTGAGTTCATTCAATGGAGCGGCAAGCGCGGTGCCGGTGCTGAGAATTACCGACCTCTCAATAAAATTCTCCAATTCACGGACGTTGCCCGGCCAATGCCAGTTGACTAAAACTTCCATGGTTTCGGCGGGAATGGTTTCGATGACGCGGCCCATCTGAGCGGAAAATTTGCGTACGAAATAGCGGATCAGCAAGGGAATATCCTCGCGCCGTTCGCGCAGCGAAGGGATGCGGATCGGGAAAACATTCAAGCGATAAAACAGGTCGCTGCGAAAGTGGTTTTCCTCCACGAATTTTTTCAGATCACGATTGGTGGCAGCAATCAAACGCAAGTCCACTTTGATCGTCCGCGTTCCGCCCAAGCGCTCGAACTCATGCTCTTGCAGGGCGCGCAGCAGTTTGGGCTGCAACTCCATGGGAATGTCGCCGACCTCATCCAAAAACAGGGTTCCCTTATCGGCCAGTTCCAGGCGGCCGATCTTCTGAGTAATAGCGCCAGTGAAGGCGCCTTTTTCGTGGCCGAATAATTCGCTTTCCAATAATCCCGTAGGTATAGCCGCACAATTCAGCGTGATAATATTTTTGTCTTTGCGTCCCCCGGCTCGATGGATCATCTGAGCAATAAGGCCCTTTCCGGTACCGGTCTCGCCCAGAACCATCACCGTCGCATCACTCGGCGCAACAACCGTGGCAAGGGCCAGAACCCTTTGCAATGCTGGGCTTTCTCCGATAATCTCGCCGTGCTGTAGGGCGGAGGGGACTGCGCCTTCGAGGTAGCTCTTTTCCTGACCTAAACGGCGTCTGAGCTGCTGCACCTCGTCGGCTATACGCGCATTTTCAATGGCAATGGTGAGCTGCGCGGCAACCTGGTTGAGCAATTTCAGATCTTCGTCGTTGAAGGCATTTGCCCGGGTACTGCCGAGAACCAGAACTCCCAGCGAATCGACGGCCCGAACTAAGGGGATGCAGCACAGGGATTTGATCCCTTCAGCCATCAAGCTTGACTTCACCGTGGGCGTTGATGCCTGCATGTCGGAGCTGCTCAGGATTACAGAGGCGCGCTCTTGCAGTGCCCTTGCCCCGGAGGAAGTGCTGATCTCTTCACCGGCTTCCTGGTTTCTTCCCAAGGGAAAATCCATTGCCTGCCGCACCAGGTGCCCGCTTTCGTCGCGCAAGGCGAGAGCGGCATATTCCTGACGCAGAATCCTGCGCAGGAAAGCGGAAACCTGAAGGAAGCTTCGTTGCGGGTGCCATGGCTTGGTCAGAGACTGGCTGACCTCCAGCATGATCTGTTGGCGGCGTTTCTCTTCTCGCAAATTATCTGAAGTGCTGCGCAAAGATTCCTCGAGCCTTTTTTGCTGAGTGATTTCGACGACAAATGCGCCAATCTGCTCAACTTCTCCCGCCTCGTTCCTGATAGGAAGGATGTAATCAACCCAATGTCGAGGTTCAGACTGGTGAGGAAGTATGGAAATGACATCGAGATTCGAGATGGGCTTGCCAGTAGCGAATACGCGCTCGAATTGCGGCTCGAGCACCACCGCCAGGTCCGGCAGTACCTCATGGAAACTTTTTCCCAGATGGTCCTCGGCCGGAATGCCGTTCCACTCAGCTAATGTCTGATTGATCGCCAGATAGCGAAAACTCTTGTCTAGGATAGCCATGCCCACTTTGGCTACCTTGAAAACGAGGGAGAGCAGCTCTTCTGACTTGATAAGTATCTCCGGCGAAGCGAAGGAAAATGGATTGTCTGGGTCAGGGTTTTTGAGCTGGGCACCCGAAGACGGACCTTTCGGGTCGGCGGGCACGCCGCGATCAAAAACGGCATCAGTAATTTTCGGAGGAACTGCGTGCAGGCCGGATTGTGATGGTCCGGGACTGAAGGGAGACACTGCCTAAGACTCCTGGCCGCGGCCCCCTCAGACGCGCGCTAAGTGAGAAGACGCAACATTATACCCATAAATCTGCAATATAAAGGCGTGTTGCCGTCGCAAGTTCGATTTTCGTAACCAGGATCTTACTCCATGCATCTGCCAACCTAGTTTTCGGTGGCAGGTGATTATAATTAAGGGATGGCTCGCGGTTGGGAGAGTAAGGCGGTCGAAGCTCAGCAGGATGAGGCCGCCGAGCCAAA
>JASIEN010000425.1 GCA_030045935.1 Candidatus Sulfotelmatobacter sp. | reverse complement strand
CGTGGCGCGAATAGTTCGGACCGGTGACTCGCGGCTGTGGTTGTGGTTCGGTGCGCTCGCAGGCTTAGGGCTGGAGAATAAGCATTCGACATTGTTCTTCGGATTCGCAGTGACGGCGGCGCTTTTGCTCACGCCCAACCGTCGCGAGTTTGCCAAGCCATGGATTTGGATTGCAGGCGCCATCGCTTTGGCCATCTTCCTGCCAAATGTCATCTGGCAGATCAGGCATCACTTTCCGACGCTCGAAGACCTCGAGAATGTGAGGAAAACGGGAAAGAACGTGGTTATGGGGCCACTGGCATTCGTGAAAGAGCAGATCATCGACATGCAGCCGCTGTTTGTTTTCGTATGGCTGCCGGGGTTGATCTGGCTTTTGCGCGAGCGCCGCTGGCGGGTTCTGGGCCTGAGTTTCGTCATTTTCTTTGTCACCATGGAACTCGCGCATGGCAAGAATTATTACGTTTTTCCGATCTATCCCATGTTGTTTGCCGCCGGCGCAGTAGCGATCGAGCGTTGGCTGGAGAATCGTGCGGCATGGTCCCGCGTGGCCGTGGCGGCGGTCTTGATCATGGCATCAATTCCCTTGATTCCGATGTCGGTCTGGCTGCTGCCGCCGGAAAAGATGCTGGCCTATCAAAATGCGATTGGATTCAAGCCCGCGAAGCAGGAAGTTCATCACGAATCGTTGTTAATGCAACCCATTGCAGACCAATTCGGCTGGCCCGAGATGGTGAGCGAAGTTGCAGGCATTTACGATTCGCTGCCGTCGGCGGAACGAGCTGAAACCGGCATCTGGGCGGGAAATTACGGCGAAGCCGGCGCGGTTGATCAGTTCGGTCCGCGCTACGGACTGCCCACCGCCTACTCCCGCCACCAGAATCTTTGGTTCTGGGGACCGCCGCCGCAGGTCTATAAGAACCTGATTGTGATTCAGTGGGGGCTAGACGACGTGCAGGACAACTGCACGTCGTATCAAGCCTTCGACCATTACGATCGTTGGGGAATGGGCGAAGAGAATACGCCTATTTATTTATGCCGCGGCGTGAAGTTTGATATTCAGAAAATCTGGTGGCACTCCCACCACTGGAATTGAGCCGCGTTGGACCTGTCTCATAAATAGGTTTGTGGAAGGGCACGGCTTTAGCCGCTGAGGAAACCGCAAGTCTACCTGGTTGCTTCATTGCGAGATAGCTTCCCAACCCCATCGAACGACACGCCCTGAAGATTGAAGAGCACTCTTGTCTTACACCCTCTCGAGTTCCGGTACCGTACGGTCGTTGAGCACATTGCCAGTATTCAACGTCGTGGCCGGCTCGAAAAGCAGAATCCAGCACTCTTCCTCGGCCACGGGACGGTGCTCGATGCCGCGTGGCATGACGATGAATTCGCCCTCTTCAATCCACTTGTGCTGTTCGCGGCAGTCATCGTCGCGGTAATCCATGCGGAATCGTCCCTTCACCACCAGAAACAGCTCGTCTTCGTTTTCGTGATGGTGCCAGACGAACTCGCCTTTGAGCTTGTCGAATTTCACCATCTGGCCGTTCAGTTCGGCGCCCACGTACGGCTTCCAGTATTCGCTAATCCGGGCGAATTTTTCGGCGATGTTGACCTTTTCCATGGGGACCTCCGGTGTAGGTGCTTAAGATTGTGTACGGCAGAAATGGTCGCAAAGAATTGCGTAGGAAGAAAAAGGCGTTTGGCGCAGAAGGGCCCTATCCCGTACGCTTTGTGGAAAGCAAGGTTAGAATCTCACGCAGGCCCTGGCGAATGTGCTGGATTTCCGATGATGATGGTCCGGGGAACGGAATTGCGGCCTGCTGGCCTTTTTCGCTCTTGGTTTCTACACGCAGTTGCTGGCGCGCACCCGCGATAGTGAATCCCTGCTCGTAAAGTAGTTTCTTGATCTCCAAAACGTTTTCGACATCGCGCTTGCGGTACATGCGCTGGCCGGTGCTGCTTTTCACCGGCTTGAGCTGAGGGAACTCGCTTTCCCAAAAACGCAGCACGTAGGCGGGCAGCTTGCAAAGCGTAGCCACTTCGCCGATGCGGAAGTAGAGCTTGTCAGGAATATAGATCTCGTCTGATTTGCCTCTGTTCGAACCCTTCTTCCTGGCACTCATGATTGTCCGCCCCGAGCCGTCGTCCCGCCGGCCAGTTCAATCATTGTGACATAGGTCGAGCCTTCCATGCGGACGAATCGCGGGTTGTTTCTCAGCTTGGGCTCAAAGCCGGCGATATTCCCAGATAAAGCCCACAACAAAGATGAGCAAAAAGATCAACCACGCAAGCGGAGATTTTGCGAAGGCCACGGGATCCCAGCCCCAAGCCCTGCCGGGTTTGGTCGGAAGAAAAGATGCGGTGGCGAGAAAAATGAACGGACACAGCAGGGCGAACCCTAGAACGAATAGTAACCCGAAGCTGACGCACTTGATTAAGTTCATCGGGCAGCATTTTATGCCATCGCTTCCACATTGGTCGGGCAAGAATGCGTGATTCTTCCCCGAATTGCTGGGTTCGACGCCCCCCCAAAAACGGAAACGCCTCTCAGGAGGTGCTTCTCCTGAGAGGCTGGTTGAACTCTTTGTCCGTTGCGAGATTTTGTTTCGCCGACGGTTAGTGTTTTTTCTTCTTTGCCTTCTTCTTGGTTGCCATGAAGGTTCCCTCCGTGAACGATTTTCCCTTGCAAAGGTTGTTTACTACGGGACCCCGAATGCTGAACGCAACCCAACGCATAGTGCGGGAGGCGTATTTAATACAAGATATTGCGGCAGGATGAGTGTAGTGTCAACAGAATTCGTGCAATTTGAGCAGGATTTCTTAAGTGAGGTCGCGGTCGGGCAAATGATGAGTTTAAGCGCCCGCGATCGAAAAAGCGGATTCCTCACCGATCCCGTGGATCGGTTCGGAATGACATCGAGTTGTGCCTGTTCCTGCTACACTGCGCCTGATGACGCGCGATCCTATCGAGTTGGAGGTTTTCAAGAATCTGTTTCATTCCATCGCCGAGGAGATGGGCGCGGCCCTGCGGCGCACGGCGTTTTCTCCGAACATAAAAGAACGGCGGGATTATTCTTGCGCGGTTTTCGATGGTAAGGGCGAAGTCATTGCCATGGGCGATCACATGCCGGTGCATCTGGGGTCGATGCCCATGTCGGTACGAGCCGCGATCGATGCCCAGCAATTGGAGCCGGGCGACGTAGTCATGCTGAATGATCCCTTCCGGGGCGGAACTCATCTGCCCGATATCACGCTGGTCGCGCCGGTGAATGTACAAACGGTGCGGCGCGGGGGCTCCCGCCCGCGAAAGCCCGACTTCTATATTGCTTCCCGTGCGCATCATGCCGATGTTGGGGGTGCATTCGCCGGCTCGATGGGGCCGTGCCGCGAAATCTATCAGGAGGGATTTCGCATTCCCCCCATCAAGATCATGCGCAGGGACGCGATTGAGTCCGATGTGCTCGGTTTGCTGCTGAACAACGTTCGCACGCCCGAGGAGCGGGAAGGCGATCTGCGCGCCCAGCTCGCAGCTTGCCACACCGGGGCTGAACGCTTGAAAGAGATATCAGGGGGCTACGGAGTAGAGCGCGTGAGAAAAGCGGCTGCGGAGCTGCTGGGTTATTCCCAAGAAATGATGCGGGCATTTCTTGCTCAGGTTCCAGCGGGGATTTACCAAGCGGAAGATTTCCTTGATGGAGATGGGATCGTCGAAAAGCCGATCAGGATTAAGGTTGCCATTCGGGTTCATGGAGCAAGGTC
>JASIEN010000424.1 GCA_030045935.1 Candidatus Sulfotelmatobacter sp. | reverse complement strand
AGGTGCGTCCTTATTATCAACCCGGTTGGGGGGAAAAGGTTGCTGCCTGAGGCACAAGCTGTCGACTTTCAGCAAGATAAGGACCACGTCTGATGCCAGTTCGGCCTCTTGTGGGACGCTGAAAGCTGAGAGCCGATAGCTGACAGCCAACTAAATCACATACGCCTTCCCACGCGACAATTTGTGTTGCAAGGAAGCGGCCAGATGGTCTACATCGGGCGGCGCGATGTTCATGGCTATGTGTCCGGCAAACAACGGGGTTCGATTACTGCCAACGGCATCGCGGCGCACCTGAATCAATAGTGCCTGCAACACGTTGGGATCATACTTCTGCGGAGTCATTTTGATCAGATCGTTCAGGGCGCTGCCCAGCGGCAGCGGCTCGCGATAGGGACGTGCGCTGGTCATGGCGTCGAATGTATCGGCCAGCGCCATGATGCGCACCGGCATCGGCAACTCCTCACCCACAAGCTTGTCGGGATAGCCCGATCCATCGCTGCGTTCGTGGTGCCAGCGCACAGCCTCGTGAATCTTCGGCCAGGGAAATTGAACACTGCTGACAATTTCATGGCCGACCACGGTATGGTCTGCCACTTCGCGGTACTCTTCTGCGGTCAGCGCAGCCGGCTTTGCAAACAATCGCCGATCCACCGCGACTTTGCCGATGTCATGCAGATATCCGCCGCTGCGCAGCGCGGCAACTTCGCTGGCTTCGAATCCCATAGCCTCGCCGATTGCCGCAGCATACCGGCCGACGCGCAACGAATGCCCGTGAATGTTGACGTGCTTCACATCGATGGCTGTGGCGAAGGCCTCGAGTGCGGTGTCGTAAAAACTGTGCAGCGATGCCATCAGGCGCAAATTCTCGGTCACACGCTGTGCCAGGGTTTGCGAGAGCGCATGGTTCTGCACCGCCAACCCAATGTAATTGCACAGCAAATCGATTGAATTAAGTTCGGAATCTTCGTAGAGCGCATCGCCCGGGCGGCGGCCCAACGCAATCACGCCAGCTAATTTCCCCCCTGCTTTGAGGGGGGCCAGGCACTTGAAAAGTTCGGGAGCGACGTTTCCATTCGAGCTGAGAAATACCGAGTAGGTAGATGCGTTGAGCACGATCGGGCCGCGTGCGGCGCTGAGAGCATGAGCATGTTTGGGAAGCAGAGGGATGAATGCCGGCTCGGGCAGCAGAGCGAATCCCTCGGCGGCCACCGAGGTCAGCATGGTTGGCTTGTCGCTGAAAATGAAAAGCGCGCCCTCGCGCGCGCCCGCCGCTTCCATGACGGCAGCCAGCATGCGGCGCGAAGTTTCGGAGAAATCGCGCTCCGCCGTCAGCTCGGGCCCCAGGTCAGAGAGGGCCTCGACGGTGCGCAACAGCCGGCGGAAATTGTCGGTCTCCACGGCCACGACGAAGTATTTGCGAAAAGAACGCCGAACAATTCGAGCGTAGCATGAGCAATTACGCGGAGCGAGAGGTGGTTGTTGGTTAGTTTGGTGCAGGTGGATGCGGTCGACTAACGGCGTAGTGTGTGCGTGAGGCCAGAAATTAAGAATCTAAGGACGGTACAACTAAGGTGCATACTGCAGCCGCGGAGCGGCGAAGGAACGCAGCCCACAGCGCAAGCCGTGGGTGGCAAGAGGGACCTGACCAAGCCCTGGACGAGCGAAAGAAATGTCCTAACGCGCCATTTGTAAGACACAGGATAGATTTACTAGAAATGCTCTCTCAGCTCTGCGAATTTGCCGACGATCAGCAGTTCTTGCGATTCCGGGGCTGCCGCTAATTCTTCGTGCTCCAGAATCCAGGTGTCGCCATGTGGAATGAACACGGCGTGCAAGCCTGCAGCTAGCGCGGGGTTGATGTCTGACTTAGGGCTGTTGCCAACCATCCACGTCGAATGGAACGCGAAATCGTGCTTTTCCATGAGCGAGTGATAAGTTGCCGGGTTTTTCTCGGGCACGATCTCGGTGGCAGCAAAATAGCACTTCAGTCCCGAGCGCTCGATCTTGCCCCTCTGCTCGGCCTGCGCGCCCTTGGTCACAAGAATCAATTTGTGCCGAGCCCGAAGATAGTCGAGTGTTTCTGGCACTTCGGGCAGCATCTCGATCGGATGATTTTCAATCAGGCTCGCGAAGCCGAGAATTTGCGCGTGCAACTCGGGCGTGACCGGCGGACTCAGGCATTCGAATGTATCCACCAGCGCGTGCGAAAAGCTGTTCAGGCCGTAGCCGTGCTTCGCGATGCATTCGCGCTCAACATCGTTGAGCACCTCGCGAACCTGTTCAGGAGAAAACTCGTGGTGATTAAGAAACGAAATGAACTTCGCAATCGCCCGTTTGAAATAAACGTTGTTCTCCCAGAGCGTGTCGTCGGCATCGATGAGGAGGGTTTGGGCGACCAAGCTTCTAGCTCCTAGCTACTGGCTTCTAGCAAACCAGTTAATCCGCACATGGCTTTGCAGGTTTTGAGAATGTCGAACGAGATCGAAGAGCGTTATCGGTTTTTGCCTGGCTAGAAGCTAGGAGCTAGCAGCTAGAAGCTAGAAGCTTAGCTCACACCCACTCCACCCTCGCCAGCGGCGCGATAATGCCGGCATTGTGCCCCATATCCAATAAGCGAGCGACGGCTTCGCGCCCATCGATCCCGTAATCGAGCGTGCGCTCATTCACGTACATGCCGACGAAGCGATCGGCCGTGGGCGTATCCAGATCGCGCGCAAACTGCATGGCGTAGGCCAGGGCCTCTTCACGATGATCGAGAGCATACTGAATGCTGTCACGCAGCGCGCCAGTTACAGTAGACATCAGTTGTGCGCCAAGCGCTCGGCGAATGGCGTTGCCTCCCAGTGGAAGCGGCAGGCCGGTGACCTTCTGCCACCAGCGGCCAAGGTCGACAATGCGGTGCAGTCCGGCTTTGTCGTAGGTGAGCTGACCTTCGTGAATGATCAGCCCGGCCTCGTACTTTCCTTCGAGCACCTGCGGAACAATCTGATCGAAAGGCACAACTTCGGCTTCCACTCCCGGAGCGAAAAGTTGCAGCGCCAGATATGCTGTGGTCAAAGTGCCGGGAACCGCGATGCGTTTGTCTTTAATTTCAAGTTGCGTGAACGGGCGCGGCGAAACAACCATTGGCCCATAACCTTCGCCCACGCTGCCGCCACAAGACATCAGCGCATACAGGTCCTGAATATACGGATAGGCATGAAACGAAATCGCCGTGACATCGTAGACGCCCTCGCGCGCTTTCTGATTGAGCGTTTCGATGTCACACAAAGTATGGGTGAAGCGCAGACCCGGCACGCGAACTTTGTTCGTCGCCAGCGCATAAAACATGAAGGCATCATCCGAATCGGGACTGTGGGCGATCGTGATCTCGCGCACTTGCGGGGAAGATGGCGTGGATGGTCTGGTTTCTCTTTCCGAAACGACGGTCATGACTGAACTCCAATTTGCGTGCCCCGCGTCTCGCATGCAAGAGGTGGGAACACCGAGACTCCTAGCTCCTTGCCTGTGGTCGGTTCAAAATGTTTGGTCTGACTGATTCGGCAAGGGGCCTGGGAAAGCTAAGAGCTTCTTTTCCGCGGCCACTGCACTGCAATTTCAGCGGCCAGCATTACTTTGATCACTTCCGCAAAAACAAACCAGTAGAGTCCCCAACGAACTGCCTGCGCCAACGAGTGCGTTAAAACGGCCAGCCAGGCGAGCCCCGCAGTAAACAGAACTGTCTCGCCCAGGAAACCCGCGAGAGCCGCGCGGAGAAAGCTCTTGTGGCCGCGCTCCACAACGTAGCCCGCGACAAACGCCACGAGAGGGTACGCCAGCAGAAATCCGCTGGACGCACCATGAAATAGTTGCGCCATGCCACCCGCACCTGTGGGGCTAAACACCGGCAACCCCACCGCTCCTTCAGCCAGATAAAGCACCATCGCTGCGAATCCGCGTCGGCTGCCCAGCAGCAAGCCTACAAGGAGCACTCCAAAGTTTTGAACCGTCAACGGCACGGGGGTGAAGGGCAAAGGAATAGAAACTCGCGCGCACAATGCCACCAGCAGGCTGCCGCCAAAGATGAATGCAAGATCGCGCACACCTGCAGAGATAAAAGGGCGTTCTCGTACGCTCGTTATGTCCTGCAACGCAGATTTCGCCATACCATCTCCAATGAAGCCGGCATTTAGCCTTGGATTTTTTCCGACTGATGCTCATGCTCGACTTCGTTTAAGTCGCCGTCCTGGCTGGCATGAGCCGCCTGCAGGCGCCGTCGCAGATGAACATAGGCCGCGATGGCAACGCACACTACAACAAGAGTACTTACACCCAGGGTCAGGAAATACCAGATCATTCGCACAACCGATTAGCATAACAGATAAGGAGATTGCGGCGGACCGCGCGTTAGAAAGCTGCCTTCTCCGCGAGTTACTTTGGCTCTGACGGCGGGCAGGCTTCGAGCAGGACTTATCGGTTTGCGAAAAACTTATCGCCCTGCTTTCGCCGCTGCCATCTTCTGCCGCATGGCCTCAACTCGCTTGATCATGAATTGCAAGCGGTTCCTTCCCCATTTCGTGCGCGTAACGGCTTCTTCGATGTTGACGAAAAATTCGGGATCGCTGAGCTTT
>JASIEN010000037.1 GCA_030045935.1 Candidatus Sulfotelmatobacter sp. | reverse complement strand
CGAACATGTTGGGATCGAGAAGGCCCACGATGTATTGGCGCAGATCAATCTGTTACTGCAGTTATTGCAGTCGGCAGGCTACGGCATCGCCGGCCTCGATGTCGAACTCACCTTCCCGCCGAAAGTTACCGTGACCTTGAAAACCGGGCCGGCTGTCAAGGAAGAGAAGCTGAGCGAAATTTTGCGCGATCACGCCGGGCAGACAGCTATCACAGCGGTTATAGCGTCGTTGATTGAGGCCAATAAGCTGCGTGGATGCGTGACGGTCGAAACGCTCGCACTCGAGAGCATCGAGATCGCTATGACCACGACTCCCTGCATCACGCTGCAATGGAAGGATAAGGACAAGAAGGCGGTAGGGTCATCCAGCCTTACGGGCTAACCGTGAACGAAACCTCATTTGATCCCTGGGAGCCACACTGGGTGTTGTCCGTCGCCGTGACTGTACCCGTAATAATGGTTTCGTTCGTGCTCGCAGGATTGTATACGTAAACCTGAACCGTGTCCGGCTGTGCGATGTTCGTTGACGAGATGGTAGCGGTAAGTTGGTTACTACTGACGAACGACGTCGTTAGGGAGGTGCCGTTCCAGACCACCACAGCGTTGCTGCTGAAATGATCGCCGTTTACGGTCAGAGCAAACCCTGCACCCCCAGCGGTTGCACTGCTCGGCGAGATCGAACTTACCGACGGCGTCGCCGGACAGCCACCACAGGAGACCACAGGGAGCAAGAAAATCGCTAACGCGCCCAAAAGCGGCGTTCTTTTTACCCTTGCCATCTGCGCGTACCCCCGTGCGGATTACCGAACGGCAGAGTGGTAGGACCGCGATTCGGAAGGATCACCCGGAAATGGCGCCGCATACAGCTCGTCCGCCTCATTGACATAAATTATTATAGCCACAGATTTGGCACACTCTTGACTTCCGTCGAAACCGCAAGCCGCACGGTGGTTTTGCTACACTACCCGCATCCATGATGAGAATTTTTGCGTTACTTGCAGCAATCGCCACCGTTCCGTGCGGTGCTGTTGCGCAGGCCTTGAACTCTCCCAGTCTCGCTACTCCCCAGGAAAAACACCTCAACAACGTGCGCCAGCTCACCTTCGGGGGGCAGAATGCCGAGGCCTATTTTTCCGCCGACGGCACGAGGCTAATCTTTCAGTCCTCGCACGGCGACGTGAAGTGCGATCAGATTTTCATTATGAACGCCGATGGCAGCGACCAGCACATGGTTTCCACCGGTAAAGGGCGCACCACATGCAGCTATTTCTTTCCTGACGGCAAAAAGATTCTTTATTCCTCCACGCACCTCGCGAACGCCGAATGCCCGCCGCGGCCGGATTTTTCCAAGGGCTACGTCTGGGCCGTCTATGCCGGATACGACATCTTCACCGCCAACCCCGATGGCAGCGACCTGAAGCAACTCACCAACACCCCCGGCTACGACGCCGAAGCCACGATTTCACTGGACGGCAAGAAGATCACGTTCACTTCCCTGCGCAACGGCGATCTCGACATTTACTCGATGAACGCCGACGGTACGCACGTCAAGCAGCTCACGCACGAACTTGGCTACGACGGTGGACCGACGTGGTCGCCCGATGGCAGGTGGATCGTTTATCGCGCCTATCATCCGAAGACCGAAAAAGAAATTGCCGACTACAAGGAACTGCTGACGCAGAATCTGATTCGACCGACCTCGCTCGAAATCTGGATTATGAAGGCTGATGGCAGCCACAAACGCCAAGTTACAAGTTTGCGCGCAGCCAGCTTTGGACCGGCGTTCACGGCCGATGGAAAGAAGATCATTTTTTCGTCGAATTATGACCCTGAAACCCATGCCACAGGCGGCATGGGAAATTTTGAGCTCTGGCTGGTGAACCCGGACGGCAGCGGGTTGGAGCGTGTGACTTACAGCCCCGGGTTTGATGGGTTCCCCATGTTTAGTCCCGATGGAAAGAAGCTGGTGTGGGCTTCAAACCGGAACGCCAAAGAGCCGCACGAGACAAATATTTTTATTGCGGATTGGGTGCCATGATCGTCTGATTGCCCATCGTCGTTTCCTGCTTTTGGATGGGGCAGCGGATGGTGGAAGGATGGCAGGCAACAACCAACTCGGCACACTGATCATTACCGGCGCCAGCCGTGGCATCGGAGCCGCGATCGCAGGATTAGCTGCTGCCCGCGGATTCTTTGTAGCCATGAATTACTCCAACGCACAATCTGAAGGCGAATCCGTGCTGAGGCACATCACTTCTTCTGGCGGCCGCGCGTGCGCCATCCAAGCCGACATGGCACGCGAAGAAGACATCCTTCGCTTATTTGAAACTGCCGAACGCGAGTTGGGTCCGATCAAGGCCCTGGTGAACAATGCCGGAATCACGGGTGGTTTCTCGCGAGTCGAATCCGTCACTGCGAAAACACTGGAGCAGGTGATGGCTGTGAACGTCACGGGAGCGATTCTCTGCGCTCGCGAAGCAGTGCGCCGCATGTCAACCAAGCACGGCGGCTCGGGCGGAGCTATCGTGAATATTTCCTCGCGCGCGGCAAAGATCGGCTCGGCCAATGAGTGGGTCCACTACGCGGCATCCAAAGGAGCCATCGACAGCTTTACGATTGGTTTGGCGCGCGAGGTCGCGAACGAAGGAATTCGCGTAAATGGGGTCGCTCCGGGGCTGATCGTAACTGGCTTGCACGCGGCGCACGGCGACCCCGAGCGGCCAAATCGATTGGCAAACTCAATTCCGATGCAAAGGCCGGGCACGGTCGACGAAGTCGCCGAGGCCGTGCTGTGGTTGCTGTCACCAGCTGCATCGTACATAACGGGTGCAATCTTAGAAGTAGGCGGGGGAAGATGAAACCGCAAGGCTTCGGGATGACGCCATCCTTATTTCATCTTTTCGTCATCCTCCGCCCCTTAGCGTCCAGAACCACGCAATCGTCAGCCCGATCATCACCACAGTTGTGAGCCACGCGATCACGTTGAATATACGGCTGTTCACGTACTCCCCCATCAACTCTCTTTTGTTGATCAGCAACAGCATGAAGATCAGCACAAAGGGCAACACGACTCCATTCACCACCTGCGACAGCACCGCGATCTTCACCAGCGGCAGGCCGGGAATCAGCAGAACCGCCCCTCCCGCCACAATCAACAACGTGTAGAGCCAATAGAAAAATGCCGCTTCACCGAATTTCTTGTCTACGCCCGATTCAAACCCTAAGCCCTCGCACACGGTGTATGCCGTCGACAAAGGCAGAATCGACGCCGCGAATAAAGAGGCATTGAACAATCCAACCGCAAACAAAATATAGGCATACTGGCCCGCTAAAGGCTTCAACGCCTGCGCCGCGTCGGCCGCGTACTTGATGTCCCGGTATCCGTGAATATACAAAGTCGCGGCGCAGGTCACGATGATGAACCATGCCACCACATCCGTGAAAATGCAGCCCACAATCACATCCCAGCGCGAAGCTTGCAACACGCGCCGGCTCACACCCTTCTCGACGATAGAAGATTGAAGATAGAACTGCATCCAGGGAGCGATGGTCGTCCCTACGACGCCAATCACCATGTAGAGATATGCTTGATCACGAAATGCGGGCAGTGCTGGGAGCTTGATGGTTGCCAGCATCGCGTCTTTCCAGAACGGATGAGCGCGCAATCCGGCCAGTATGTAGGTGATGTAAAAAGCCGAAGCAACAAGAAAGACTTTTTCAACGCTCTTATACTGTCCTTTGACGACGATCAGCCACACAATCACTGCACAGATGGGCACAGTCGCGTAGCGCGAAAGTCCGAACAGTTCCAGGCTGGTCGCGATGCCGATGAATTCGGTCACCACGTTGCCGAAGTTGGTGATCAGAATCCCCAGCATCATCAGAAACGTGATGCGCAGGCCAAACTCTTCGCGGATCAGGTCGCTCAAACCCTTGCCGGTCACCGCGCCCATGCGTGCGCACATTTCCTGCACAACGATCAACGAGATCGTGACTGGAATCATGGTCCACAGCAGAAGATGGCCAAACTGCGCGCCCGCCTGCGAATAGGTCAAGATTCCGCCGGCATCGTTGTCGACGTTGGCGGTTATAATTCCTGGTCCGACGACTGCCAGGAACAACAGGATCTGAGCCTTCCACTTCTTCAGAGCTCGCATGCGAACATTTCACAGACATATTGGAACGAGCGTTCCGTGGCATCGCGTCGAGCAACGCGACCGCCACAAGCCGAATCAGGATAAATGGAGCATAAAATTTGCACAAACGAAAAGTGCGGCGAAAAAAGGATTTTTTCGTGAAAGATTCGTTACGGCACATTTTGCCAAAAAGCCATGAATGTTAACCCAGCCATCGCACTTGGCCTCTATTAAATGCTTTTAGTAGGGCGCGGATCGCGCTAAACTTGAAAACCAAAGCTGTACTCCCTCTGGCCTTGTAGCTGAAGGAGGATTCGATGGGTTCGCTCCGGTTTGCCCGCTATTTCCTGTGTCTCGCCGTGATTCTGCTGGCGTCGCTGTCTGCCCCGGCTTCAAATGCCGCCTACATCCGTGTCGGCCAGGTCGGATACGAAGCCGGCAACGGTCCTTTTCAGGCATACCTCATGTCCACTGCCTCCGAGTCAGGTGCGACATTCGAGGTCATCAACTCCGAAGGAGTGAGGGTATATTCCGCGGCGATCGGTGTTCTGCTCGGTACATGGAGCCACAGCAAGAAGCTCAAATACGACGTGTACAGCCTCAGCTTTACTGTCCCCGGCGGTGTCATCTACACGATTTCCGTGACCGGCCCCGTTGACGCCACGTCACCAAAATTCGCGGTCGACACCCCGGATGTTCTCTACCCCGGCCT
>JASIEN010000423.1 GCA_030045935.1 Candidatus Sulfotelmatobacter sp. | reverse complement strand
GCTCGAGGGATGCAGCGGATTGCCCTCGAACTTTTCAATGCGCCCGCTTTTCTTGTCGACATACGCGAGCAGCCCGCACGCGGATTCGCAGTTGAAGCAAATCGTCGGCACCAGCTGATAATGTTTTTCGACGCGTTTCGGCCACGCCAACGAATCGAGCTCCACCCAGTCGTCCCATTTTTCGACCGGAGGACAGTAGGCGAGATGGCTGCCGTCGCGTTTGAAATCGTCGCTCATCTCAAATCCTCATGTAGGGACAGCCGCCCTCGGCTGTCCGGCCGAGCGTAGCTCGGCTCGTTCTCTGTCGCGCATTCAACTATTCGGTACACTCTGCCCCGCCATCACGAAGCACCATTCAAATGCCAGCAAGCCCGCAAGCGCAAGAATTGCCGCGATGGGCTCCCCTTCTGGAACAGGAGTCCATAAGAGCAACAATGGCAAAATTCCGCCTAGCAAAACAGCTCCAATCCAGAACCAGTTTCTGAAGGGTCCGTGCGTGATCAGCCGCGCCGCATAAGCGGCATTGTCGGTCGAATGCGGCATCAGGAATTCCGCAGCCATGATCAGAAGATGCGCAATCAAGCTCGCTCCCAAGGCGATTTTCGCCACATCGCGGGCCAACTCCGAACCTCCGAAAGAAGCCGGAAGCAGCGCCAGCACGGCGGCTCCGCACATCAGCGCCTGCACGATCAAATGTATCGGCAGCAGCGGCGTCTGCCACAGGTCGCGCCCTTCGCATTGCCCAAACAGAAATGCCGTATACACCGCGGCCAGAAATCCTGCCAGCACCGTCGGCCACAACAATCCCAATGCAATCGCAGAAAATCCCAGCACCGACGCAATCCAGAAAATTCCCGCCAGCCCGCTGTATCCGATCAGAATGAATGCGCCTCGCGCCAGCCACGACCGTCTCTGCGGCGTAAACACCACGCGCAGAAATCGCGCTTTGTGTTCGAGGTCCCAGACCAGCAGCACGGTGGTAAGCGCGGTGAATAACAGCGCGATCGTCGACAACACGATATCGCGCATCCGGTCCATGCCCAATCGCCCCAACAGCATCGCAATCGCTGGAATCGCCAATGCTCCCGAGCCAATCGCCTTGGTCCAGCAATACGCCGGCACCTGCCATCCCCACGGCCGCGCATGCGCCACGTCATAAGCTGCAAGCGCGTTTTTCTGGAGCAGCGGACTATCCGGCGGATAAATCGCTCCGCCGCCATGCAAATTTTCATTCCGCTGCGCCCACATATACATCGGCTCGTGCCGCGCCGCCGTCGGCACAATCGCACTCTCGTCGCCATCAATGTAATAAAGCTTCGGCCGCGTGCCTTGCTCCGGCTTGCGCACCCGCACCGGTTCGCGCGCCAGTAGTTGCGCCAGTTCGCCATCGCATGCGTCCAGATCGCCCGCAATAATCGCGTGCTCCGGGCAAACCACCACGCACGAAGGCTCCAGCCCAATTTCGGTGCGATGCGCGCAATAGTGGCACTTGGCGGCCGTGCCTTCATCCGGATCGATATAAATCGAATCATACGGGCACGCCTGCATGCACGCCTTGCACCCAATGCAGCGCTCGGAACTGAAATCGACGATGCCGTCCTTCCGTTGATACATCGCCGTCACGGGGCATATCGTCACGCATGGCGGATTTTCGCAATGATTGCAGCGCGTCACCTGAAACACGCGTCGCGTATTCGGGAACGTTCCCTTCTCCACGTACTTCACCCAGGTGCGATTCACCGTGAGAGGCACGTGGTTTTCCGTCTTGCACGCAACCGTGCAGGCGTGGCAGCCAATACATTTGCGATTATCGATGATGAATCCGTATCTCATGCGGAAAGCGGCCGAAGGACCAAGTATTGTAGCTGAGATCGGCGTCGTCGCAGACGACGTGAGACCTTAATATTCTTTCTATGAGTATATGACGTGACAGCCTCGCGAATGCTTGGTTGGGCTACAATCAGTGCGATTTGCCGATGCCGTCCTTGGATGTTTCCGGCATCGCCCGAGACCACGCCAACTTTATGACCGCTGAGTTCGCAGCCCAAATCACCTCAACCACCGACAGCTCGAAAACTTTTTACAACCGCTTCCTGCTCATCGTTGCCGGACTCGGCGGCCTGCTCTACGGAGTCGATGTTGGCATCGTGGCCGGCGCCCTGCCGTATCTGGAAGCGACTTCCGGCTTCACCGGCGGCCAGCTTTCCACCGTAGTCGCCGCCGTCCTGCTGGGCAGTGTCATCTCCACGCTCTTCGCCGGATTGCTCGCCGACTGGATGGGCCGCCGCACCTTGATGGCGCTGAGCGGCGTGATGTTCGTCATCAGCATCCCCATGATTGCACTCTCGCACGGCTACGCGCCGCTCGTCTTCGGCCGCCTGCTGCAGGGCGTCAGCGGAGGTCTGATCGGCGTCGTTGTCCCGCTGTATCTTGCCGAATGCCTCACCGCCACCGCCCGCGGCAAAGGCACGGGAATTTTTCAGTGGCTGTTGACGCTCGGCCTCGTGGTCGCGGCCGCTCTCGGCCTCTATTTCAGTTTTCGCGTCGATCAGGTGGCGAGACTCGGCGACGCCGCAAGACTTCTCGCCTTCAAGAACACTGCCTGGCGCAGCATCTTCTGGGTTTCGCTTCCCCCCGGAATTCTTTTCGTGATTGGCAGTTTCATGGTGGCCGAATCGCCGCGCTGGCTTCTGCGCCGCAGCAAAAAAGAAGCCGCCTCAGCCGCTCTGCTTCGCTCCCGCACCTCCGCTCAGGCCGATCTCGAACTCCGCGAAATGGAAGAAATCCTCGCCGCGGAAAAAACAAGCGTGGGCTCCGCAGGCCAAGGAGCCAAAGAATCGCTTCTGCGCCGCAAGTACGTCATTCCTTTCATCCTCGCCTGCATCATTCTCGCCGCCAACCAGGCCACCGGCATCAACTCCATCATCGGATACAACGCCAATATTCTTCTCCAGGGCGGGCTCTCCGATTTCGCCGCGCACTGGGCCTATCTCTTTTTTCAACTGATCAACTTTCTCATCACTTACGCCGGAGTCCTGCTTGTCGATCGCAAGGGCCGCAAATTCCTGCTCTCCTTCGGCACCGCCGGAATTATTCTCTCGC
>JASIEN010000422.1 GCA_030045935.1 Candidatus Sulfotelmatobacter sp. | reverse complement strand
ACCTCGAATGTGTCGTCTTCACGCAAACGTCGAACGGTTACGTTGGCCGTGCCTGAGCTTAACTGCAGTTGAACAGTATGGTCATCTAGGTTGAGAAAAGTGACGCCGGTAAATTCCGACAAGCGGATGACGGCTGAGCCCAGGTTCAGCTCGGCGCGAGAACCCTGGTCGGCCCAGATTTGATCGCCGGTAGTCATGGGCCGGTTGGGAACGGCTCCCACCCATTCTGTTTCCCCTGCTGGTTGAAATGATACGGACCCCTCAATGTAACCCAGCCGGGCTACCCTGGTAGGTGGATCGTCATAGTCTTGAGCCGCAATTTGCGGCAGGAAAGCAACAGCGGCGAGAGCGACGGCAACGCTCCATAAGCAGAACCGATTCCGTTTCTTATCCATAGTCCCCCTTGCAATTTCTTGTCTTGGTTGAAGGTCATATTTGAACTTCGACTCTTAATGCAGAACCCGGCGATGACTCCGGGCCCGCGGACACAGAAAACCCGAGCACAAAAGCTGCTTGTGACTGTATTGGAGGCAGAGTAGCACAGCCATAGCTGTGAGCGGCAAATTGAGAAAATGTCTCAACTTGAGATCAGTTCGGCCAGTGAATTCTGTCGCTGACCATCGGAGCATTCTAAGTTACTGAAAAGTATAGCGCCTGGGTGCTAGACCTTACGTTCTGCCTTATGGTCGCGTGTTTGCTCCGATTCCAGCCGTGAACCGCGTATCGGGCTCTCCGCGATTTCTTCTAACCGGAAGGAAGGAGAGCCCCACCGCATTACTTACGATCGGATTATCGTGACAAGCGAATCTTAAGGCGGACTCAGAAAGGCTCAATTGGCGCAATCAGCCACAGCACCCTCGCAGGTGGCGCAATCGCAGCAAGTCGCCGAACTGGCGCGCTTTTTCCCCGAGGCCACGCCAGTGCGCATTCCAATTCAATTTAGCGTGGGCAACTGCTCAGGACCGGGCACTGCCGGATCGCAAGAAAGTACGATCATTGAATTCGGCACTCTACGTGAGGTTTTGTTTTCCTGTTCCACGCACCTGGAGTTCGGCGATGTCGTGCACTTGCGCAACGTGGATGGTTCCCTCGATACCGAAGCTTCAGTTGTCGCCGTGCAATACCAGCCGGGCCGGACGCTGGTGGCAGCCCGTTTTCTCAACTCTGTCCCTAATTGGATCGTGAAATCATGACGCAACAACCACCCTCACAATTACCAGATGCAACTCAGGACCTGGCTGCGCTTTGGGCCAATGCGCGCCGACTGCATCCCATTTACGCCGATATGGCGCGCGAGTTCGCGATTGAAGTTCCGGCTTGCCCCGATCTGGAAGCTGGTACCGAGACGCCCGGGCGCGAATCGGTGGAGCAAGCCCAGCAATGGCTGAACGAAATTGATGAAAAGGTCCAGGTCCATCAGTTGCGCCAGTTCCTGCAAACCAGTTCCTGCATGGATGTGGACTGTTTGATCGACCTGCTGCAACATTGCCTGCACAAGAACCCTAAAACCGATTCGGTGCGCGACAAAATCGATTTTCTGCTGGTGCAGTATTTCAGCCAGATCGCGCCCACTGATATGAAGGATGACGACGCCGACCTGGAATCTGTCGCCCGGGGCCTGGCGCCCGTTTTGGGTGACGTGGAGGTCAAACCTCCGGTGTGGTTGAATGCGCTGCATCGAGTACTGGATTCTGCCCAGCGCTGCCGCTCGCTCGATGAACTTCTGCATGGCGGGGTGCTCGAACAAGGCCGCAAGGCCAAAGCGCAGGCGGCCGAACTGTTCTACATGCCGATTGCGCTGGTCGCGTTCACACGTTTCGGATATCTGATGCGCAGGGTTTTCTTCCGGCTTATGCACGAAGATCTGAATCATGTTCTGGAAGGTCTCAATGAGCTCGATGAAAAAGGAATTGAAACCATCGACTGCCGCCGTGCGCAGTTTTCCCCACAGGAGCCAATCATTCGTCTGCGCATGATTTGCCAGTCGTGGAAGGTCATGTTCCAGGCGGAATATTCCTCTGGCCAGCCGCTGCGCATGTTGGTGGATCTGCGGGCTTCCATCGATGCAGCCTTAGGAAGAGATTCTGCAACGCCCAATAATTCGGGTTCGCCAGCGAAAACATCCAGTGTGAAACAGGGTCCATCCCTAGCAGAAAGTGCGAAAAAGGCCGCCCGAGTCAAAGGGGCGGCGGCTTCGGCTGGCGATTTTGTAAAGCCTGCGGCAATACCCGAGGTTGCATCCGCCGGCAATCCAACTCAAACCGGAGCGGTGGTTGATGAGGTTCCCGAATTCGAGATTTCTGCCGAAGCGCCGCAATGGAATCCGAACTCGGAGTCTTAACCCCCAGACCTGACTCGTGCGCGGCGATCGAGTCTTCCGGCTGTGATAAGCAAGGTTCCCGCCCCCGGGAATGGATCAAAGGAATTGGCATAGTGGATCATCCGACCGTACTCATAATTTCTGACGACGCGGAATTTTCCCGTGTTGTTACCGGGCGCTGGCAGATGGAGCGGCATCCGCCCACGTTCACGGTGCTGAGCGGAGATCTTTGGCCGCGTGCCGTGGATCAATTTACCGTAGCCATCGTCGGGCCGCTGCGCCGGAAGCTGCTTTCGGTGGTGCTCGAACCGCTGCATTCGACCTCGCAGCCTTTGTTTTGTGTTTGCCGCGATACCACAACCGCAAAACTGGTGCGTGAGCGGTGGCCGCGCACATCGGTGTTGTGTTGCGAAGAAAACTGGCTGAGTGCTTTGGTTCTTGCCGCCGCCGAAGCCGTATTACGAGCCAACGCCGAAGCGCGCGCCCGTGCCGCCGAAGCGGCCTGTGCGGTTCTGGAAGGGCAGGCGACGCTGGGGCGTTATGTGCTGGAAATGCGCCATGGAATGAATGATGCGCTCACTTCGTTGCTGGGCAACTCTGACCTTTTGTTAATCGAACCCGGCAGTCTTTCCGCGCAGGTCCGGGGACAGATTGAAACCATCCGCAACATGACATTGCGCATTCACGAAGTGATGCAGCGTTTCTCCTCCCTCGAAAAAGAAATGAATGTAGTGGCGCAGATGGAAAGAAGCGTCGGCCGCTATCGGAGCGCCGTGGCCGGCGATTGAAGCAGGAAAACGAAGGAACGAACGACCAGAAGGTTGATGGGTAACCGGGAACTCGCACCCAGGAACTGAGAACTGCTTTTATGCACAGAATAATCGCAACCGGAACCATTCTCGAGCAGGAGCTTTCGGAGCTGCGCCTGATCATCGAGCGCCAAACCGGGATCGTGCTCGACTGCCCCAACAGCGCATTGGTAGCGCATGTCGGCGATAACATCGAAGGCCAAGGGCTTGGTTCAGCCGCAGAACTGCTCGAGAAGCTGCGCTGCGATCAGGATGGCTCCAGCCTGTCGGCTCTCCTCGATGGCTTAGTTAATACCAAGACCGGATTTTTCAGGCACCCCGGCGCCATGAATGCCCTGGCCAAGCAGGTGGTGCCCCAGCTTTGTGCGCGCAAGTCGATTGACGGCCCGAGTCCGCTGCGCATCTGGAGTGCCGGCTGCTCCACAGGAGAGGAAACTTATTCAATCGCCATCACCGTGTGCGATGCGCTGAGCCAGATTGGCTCGGCGAGCGCGGCAAACGGAGCGTCCAATGGCAGCGGAAAACCCGCAGCCCGCAACGGCGGCATCGCCGAAAGTTCTGTTGGAAATCAAGGCGGGGCATTGTCGATCCACATTGTGGGCAGCGACTTGCTCCCGCAGAACATCCAACTGGCGGACCGAGGGATTTATCCACAGTCGGCATTGAATGGCCTGCCTCCGGCGACCATTCGCAATTATTTCTCCAAGATCAGTTCGCCTGCGATCTCGACAAACGGCGGGGCGAACGGCGCCGACAGCGAAACCCAGAATAGTTTTCAAACCGAACCCAGGAGCGGCCCCACAAAGGCGCCCCAAAGCACAGCCGCCAATCTGCATCTGCTGGTAAAGCCACGCCTGCGCAGTCTGGTGACCTTCAACTGCATGAATCTGGCGCGCCCCGGCTACATCGGCCGCTTCGACTGTATCTTCTGCATGGATGTGCTGCCGCACCTCTCGCGCGCCCAGCGGATCGCGCTGCTGGAGCGCCTGCATTTGTACCTGGAGCCGGGCGGATTTCTGTTCCTGAGCCAGACCGAGAAACTCTGCGTGCCAAATTTGAACTTCCGTTCCGAGACCTTCGACGGCTATACCTATCACCGCAAGCCTGTAGCGGCGAGCGCAGCGTACGGAAGGTAGTTGTGGCGGGAAAACAGCCGCTGCGCTAATTCACTGCGCTTTAGGCGTTCACCGCTCCGCTCACGCGAACAAAAACTCCTTGGTCCGCAGCTCCTTGATTGTGTCCCTTAGCTTTGCGGCTTTCTCGAACTCGAACTGCTTGGCCGCTTCGCGCATGTCGGACTCGAGTTTAGTGATATAGGCATCGAGCTCTTCCTGCGACTTAAATTCAGGCACGCCTGCCGATTCATCCGAAGCTAAATCTGTGTAATCTGCTGCCACAATTCCCGCAAGCGTCATATCGAGCGGGCGCACGATCGATTCCGGCGTGATCCCGTGTTCTTCGTTGTATGCCGTCTGAATCGCACGGCGGCGGAGGGTTTCGTCGATGGCGCGGTGCATCGATTCGGTCATGTGGTCGGCGTACAGAATCGCTCGACCGTTCAGGTGTCGGGCGCAGCGGCCGATGGTTTGAATTAACGATCCTTGCGAGCGTAGAAATCCTTCTTTGTCGGCATCCAGAACCGCAACTAACGAGACTTCCGGCAGATCGAGGCCCTCGCGCAACAGATTGATGCCGATCAGTACATCAAACTCGCCCTTGCGCAAATCGCGCAGAATTTTGACGCGCTCGAGCGTCTCGATCTCCGAGTGCAGGTAGCGGCATTTTACGCCCACTTCGGCGTAGTACTCGGCTAAATCTTCGGCCATGCGCTTGGTAAGCGTGGTTACCAGAACGCGCTCGCCGCGAGAGACACGGTCGCGAATCTCGTGTAACAGATCGTCGATTTGCCCTTTCACCGGACGCACTTCGACCTCGGGATCGATCAACCCTGTGGGCCGGATGATCTGCTCAACTACAACCCCCGCCGATTTCGTCAATTCATACGGTCCCGGCGTTGCCGAAACATAAATGAGTTGATTGGTGCGGTGCTCCCACTCCTCAAACGTCAACGGGCGATTATCCAGCGCCGAAGGCAACCGGAATCCATACTCAACCAGCACTTCCTTGCGCGAGCGGTCGCCGTGATACATGCCGCGCAACTGCGGAACGGTCTGGTGCGACTCGTCAACGAACATGACGTAGTCCCGTGGGAAATAATCAAGCAGCGTCGGTGGAGGCTCGCCCGGCATGCGTCCGGTGAAATGCCGTGAGTAATTCTCGATTCCGTGGCAGTAGCCCATCACTTTGATCATTTCCAGATCGAACTTCACACGTTGATGCACTCGCTGTGCTTCGACCATGCGGCCTTGCTTTTCGAGTTCGACCTCCCACCACGCGAGTTCTTTCTTGATTGACTCGACCGCATTCAGGCGGGTTTCGTCCTTCATCA
>JASIEN010000036.1 GCA_030045935.1 Candidatus Sulfotelmatobacter sp. | reverse complement strand
GCGCCTCTTCACAGAGAGCCGCCCGCATCCATTCATCGCCCGAGGTCGCTGTGTAGCCCTCGTTGAAAATCAGGTAGACCACCATCAGCACCGACTCTACGCGGCGGCGCAACTCGTCTCCACTCGGCGTCTCGAAGGGAACGTGGGCCTCAGAGAGCGTTTTCTTGGCGCGAGCGATCCGCTGGCCCAGCGTCTTTTCCGGCACCAAAAAGGCCCGCGCGATCTCCGTCGTGGTGAGGCCGCCGATCAGGCGCAATGTGAGCGCAATGCGTCCTTCCATTGCAAGCACGGGATGGCACGCGGTGAAAATGAGCCGCAGCACGTCATCATCGATCAGCTCTTCCAGCGAGTGCTCCAAAGCGTCTCCCAGCCGCTGCTGTTGGAATTCGAGCTGGCGGGCAACCTCTTCATGCTTTTGTACGAGCATGCGGCCGCGCCGCAACGAATCGATCGCACGGCGTTTTGCCGCCGTCATCAGCCATGCCCCGGGATTGTCAGGGATGCCTTCCTCGGGCCACACTTCTAGGGCAGTCACGAGTGCATCCTGCGCCAACTCCTCGGCAATGCCGATGTCGTGGGTGACGCGAGCAATCGCGGCGATGAGGCGTGTGGACTCGATCTTCCACACCGCCTCAATCGTCTTAGCTACATCGCTCATGTAACCTAGTCTACGACGTTCCGGTGCCAGAAGCCTGAGGCTGCTTTAGTCGGGCATTTCGAAAAACTGGCGGACTTCGACGATATCGTCGTTAGCGATCGGCGCTCGCTCGAAGCATTCGATCGCCTCTTCGCGCGAGCGGACCCGACAATCCAGTAGCTGCCGATTGCTCTTGTCATCTGCGAATGGCCCGTCTGTCACCGTCCGGTCTGCCATCCATGTAAGCGATGATCCTGATCTTTCTCACGGCTTATCCCCTCCATCGCCAAAACGCTCCATGATCTTCTTCTGAATGTCGACGGGGAAATCAGTGATGTCGAGCAACCGGCGAACTTCGACCACTAGGTCATCCTTTCCGGGGATGCGCGAAGCCCATTCGATCGCCTCTTCGGGCGACTTCACCTGAATAATCCAGAAGCCGCCGATCACTTCCTTCGTTTCGGTAAATGGGCCGTCGGTAACTTTTGATTTTCCGTCCTTGAAGGTGACGCGCGCGCTCATCGTCGCAGGCGGGGTCAGACCATCGAGAGCGAGCAGCACACCAGCCTTCCCTAATGCCTCGTTATATTTCCCCATCTTATCCATGTCTTCTAGGCCGGGTACGGTGCCGGCTTTTTCATTTTCGTAGCCTTTGGGAAACATGATCATCATGAAACGCATTGTTTTCTCCTTGAGTATTGAGCCGACTCCACATGAGGGCCGCTACTTTTCTGAATTTCTATTTCTTGCCCCGCGCGGACCTAACATTTCTCGCTGGCGTTTTACATGCTTGGTGCCGGCGTTCCGTCGGACCATTTGTCCACCCCTACCAAAAACACGCTCATGGGAGGAAAGCTCTTGAGCTGTGGAAACGCCTCGGCGGACAAGTACCAATAATTGACAGACATAATAGGGGAAGTTTGCAGATTTGCACCCCACGCGGCATCGTCCTTAACTGATTCGAAGAACATGAGGTGGGGGCCATTGTGGCTGGCGTTATCGGTAAGATACGACGACTTCGACATCATATAGGACACTGCTCCCGGCTCGAGGTGTGGCAGTTCTTCTTTGTCTATTGCGGCTTTGATTGCGGCGATGGCCTCTTGTTTGGAATGGCCAGACAGGAGGAGCTCGGTGCGTTTGTAGGCATACGGGAGAATGGAGCGGGCAGCTGGTGGGTTGAGGCAATCCGCGGCACGGACTTTTGGATTCCAAAATTCAGGATGATCGAACATGGCCATCCATCCGCGTCCCACCCAGCACACCCAGCCGTTCTTGCCTACTACCGCGGTCTCGTAGCCGTGGCGGGTCAGGACGATCACTGAGGCGTCATGCGAGATGGCGTTTGGCGCGGCGCTGCGGGCGAGGGCGATTTCGGCGTCGCGATCCATTAGATATTGTTCGAGCGGCGCCATCTTCGGATAAGGTGTCCTGGCCTCCTGTGCCGTCGCTCGGTACGCCGTAATGAGGTACGCCGTACCAAGCACGATCAGCGGTGCAAACCTTTTGATCGAGATCATCATGAAACGCATTGAATTGCTCCTTAATTGTTGGTTCTTCACTGTTGGTTCTTCAGGGGCCCAGTGGGCTTATAGGAATTGACAACGATGCCAGTCGACGTAGTGTTTGTGCTGGCGAGCTCGAATGCCCGTGCCGGAGTCCCATCTGCAAAGATGCGCTTTCCCGTACCCAGCACGACTGGATCGACCAGCAGGACCACCTCATCCGCAAGGCCGTGTTCGAGCACCGTCGATGTCAGCGTTGAACTGCCCATAACGAGCAGGTCAGGGCCGTCTTGCGACTTGATGCGGCGGACACTCTCGACAATGTTCGGCCCAACCGCCTCGAATGGGCCCCATTGCAGGCTTTCCGGCCGATGGGTCACGACATATTTCTTCGCAGCGTTGAGACGGTCAGCCATCGGACTGCTCGGCGCCTTCGGCCAAAAAGCCGAAAAACCATCGTAGGTGCGGCGGCCAAGCAGCAGGTCGAACTTTTCACCATACCTCGCGAGGAGCATCTCTCTGCCGGCCGGGGTGCGATAGGGCGCGGACCAGTCGCCGTACGGGAAATTGTTCTCATCGGCGGAGGCCTGAATCACGCCGTCCAGCGAGATGTGTTCGAAAATTCTGAGCTTTCTCATTGCGAGCCTCCTTGGCTAAGTCGGTCTAGTTCTTTCTCTACTCTGCTTGTCATCCTGAGGAGCGTTCTTTGCGAGAAAGGACCTATGTATTTTGTCGGCGCCACTACTGCTGCAAACAAGTTGCATAGGTTCTTCGGCCCTCAGAACGCGGGCCTTAGGATGACAATCCAAGAATGGTGCACACTATTTCCTAAGCGCCCGTATGTGATTTTCTGTTCGGCCGGACTCTGACGAACGCTCGCACCTCAACCGGAACCCGGCAGGCGACGACGGCTTTGCGTCCCCAGGCCAGCGCTTCATCCATATCGGCGCACTGGAGAATCCAGAAGCCGCCGATATGCTCCTTGGCCTCGAGATAAGGGCCGTCGGTGATGGAAACTCTGCCGTCGGGCTGCTTGCGCAGCGACTTAGCATGGCTGGGCGATTCCAGGCCGCCGGAGAAGAAACGGGCGCCGGCGGCATCCATCTCTTCGTTGAGCGCACCGATCTCGCGAATCATTGCTTCGTCTTCCAGAGACGGGTCGTAGTTGTTGGGGTGTTGAATTGCTACCAGATATTGCGGCATGTCTTCTCCTGTTGACTGTCATCCTGAGCGAGGCGCGTCTTGCCGAGTCGAAGGACCCGGGCGAGCCGCGCGACCTCACGGAGTTTGTCCTGAGAGCGCGCAAGCGACCGACGGCGCGTTTGGCTCGCTTCCTTGCTTCACTATAACGACGAACGGCCAGACCGGAATTCTACAAGCCGCCGGAAAAATTTTATCTCTGGGAATTTTTTAGTTCTGGCCGCGGCTTCAGGCAGTTCCTGCGATCCACCTGGGAGGTTTCTCTCTGTTTCGAAGGAGAAGACGTCTTCTCGCCTGCCTGCGGCCATTTCGAGAATCCCGCCATCACATCACACCTGGCCTGATCCTGCCCGCCATGACAACTAGATCGAGATACCCGTCATTGTCGTAGTCGGCCTAGGCGGCGACGATCCCAGTGCGGTGCCATCCGCCACAGCACACCCCCGCGCCACAGGGACCGCGAGAAACTCATAGATTCGTGCGCCTTATTGATGAAACTTAGCAGCCCGCGTGCGCCATATCGTAAGATGCGTGTGTCAAGGCAACCACGTGGAACTCTACCAGCGCCTTCCGCCAGAGGTTGTGAAAATTGTTCTGGTCTTGTTCTTGTCGTTCCTCGTCGGCCTGGAGCGGGAAGAGCACAAGCTCGCTGACCGCGCCTACGCGTTCGGCGGAGTGCGCACCTTCCCGCTCATCGGCCTGATCGGCTATTCCCTCGCACTGCTCTGCGGACCTCAACTGCTTCCGCTCGTCATCGGCTTTCTTGTCGTGGCGGGATTTCTGCTGCTCTCGTACTGGCACAAATTGCAATCGATGGAGGCCCCGGGCGTCACCACAGAAATGTCGGGCCTGACTACATTCCTTGTGGGTGCGCTGGTTTATCACGAACATTTTTGGACGGCGACCGCTCTTAGCGTTGCCAGCCTGCTGCTGCTCGATCTCAAAAAGGGCCTTGAAAGCCTTGCCAGCCGCCTTGGTGCAGACGAGATTCTTACGTTTGCCAAGTTTCTACTGCTGACCGGCGTGATCCTGCCGACCTTGCCGAATCAGCAATACGGCCGGTTTCACATCAATCCGTTCAAGGCTTGGCTGGTGGTGGTGGCAGTCAGCGCGATTTCCTACGGCAGCTATGTGCTGCAAAAAGTGACCAAAAAAGCAGGAGGGATGGTATTGGCGGCCCTGCTGGGCGGAGCGTATTCGTCAACGGTCACGACCGTCGTAATGGCACGGAGAGCAGCCCGCGAACAGCATCCACATTTGTTCGCCGGAAGCATACTGACCGCCTCGGGCGCGATGTACCTGCGGCTGATCGCCCTTCTGGCGCTGTTCAATCGGCCATTGCTGGCGCTACTGTGGCTGCCGTTTCTAGTTCTAGCCGTTCTTGCAGCTGGCTTCGGCTGGGGGTGGACCCGCTGCTCGGATCCCAACGCCAGGAAAATGGCGCGCGAATACGATCCGAAAAATCCGCTGGAGTTGAAAACCGCATTTTTTTTCGCCGCGTTGTTTCTGGCGATGCTGATCGCCACCCAACTGGCGGTGATTTATCTCGGCAAAGCTGGAGTGAATACGCTGGCGGCAGTTATGGGCGTTAGCGATGTCGACCCGTTCATCATGGGGATGACGCAGGCGGCAGGTAGCGCGATGGCGTTGAAAGCTGCGGCGGGCGCCATTCTGATCGCGGCCTCAAGCAATAACCTGGTGAAGGGAATCTACGCCTACAGCTTGGCGGATCGAAGCACCGGCATACAGGCGCTCGCGTTCTTGATTGTGCTGGCGCTGGCGGGCTTGACGCCGATGTTGTGGCTGGGGACGTGATCGTTAGTCGGGTGTTAGACTGCGTTTATGGCTACCAAGAAGAAAGCTAAGAAACGGTCTAAGAAAAGCGCGAAGAAAGCATCTCGCATAAAGCCAGCCAAGAGTTCTACAAAGAAGAAGAGCTCTACAAAGAAGAAGTCGCGCCAGAAACTGACCGCAAAGTCGAAGGGTCCATCCAGGCGAAGGGCCACGCGCACGCGTGCCGTGTCTGTCCCTTCAGAAGATGCGCCGGCTCTGGCCGAGACGGAAGCTGGCGACCTCCAAGGACTCTCGCGGGAGGAGCGTGCGGATTCCGAGAGCGTCGACGAATTGCTGGAAGAGGGGAATGCGTTCGAAGCCGGCGTCGTGCAGGGAGTGGAGGAAGCTGACGACTCCGAGCCACGCGAAGTTCACACTCACGAAGTGCCCGAGGACGACGTGCCCGAGGAGTATCTGGATAACGATTAGGCTGGGACTAATGTCAAACGCCGCCTCTGAAAAGCTGTTCGGGATTGGTGGGCAGTGCAGGACTCGAACCTGCGACCTCGTGCTTGTAAGGCACGCGCTCTAACCAGCTGAGCTAACCGCCCCTAAACCCGCTCCTGCTAGACTGACGCGTGCGCCGCCTGATTGTCAATGCCGATGACTTCGGGTTAACCACCGGCGTGAACCGCGCCATCATCGAGGCGCACACGCGCGGTATCGTGACTTCCTCCACGATGATGGCCACGGGGCGCGCATTCGCAGATGCAGCACGATTGGCGAAAGGCGCACCTCAGCTCAGCGTCGGCTGCCATGTCGTGCTTATCAATGGCGAGCCCGTTCTTGACCCGCGGCAACTTCCTTCTATTACCTCAGCGCAATCTGGCAGCGGCCGTTTTCGCGACGGCCTGAAATCTTTTGCCGCACGTGCACTAGTGGGGCGAATCGATCCTGAAGAGATCGAAGCTGAAGCAAGGGCGCAGATTGGCAAGCTGCAGTCTGTCGGGATCG
>JASIEN010000421.1 GCA_030045935.1 Candidatus Sulfotelmatobacter sp. | reverse complement strand
TGGCGGTCGGTCTTCACGAATTCCGCGATTGGCGTCGCGCTGACTGATCTCAACGGCCGATTCTTCGCGACCAACCCGGTGTACCAGGAGATCGTTGGCTATAGTCAGGCGGAACTGGAAGCAATCTCGTTTCTGGAACTCACGCACCCGGACGATCGCCATGGTAACTGGGCGCTTGTCACCGAATTGATTGAGGGAAAGCGGCAGCAGTTTCAGATCGAGAAACGCTACCGCCGGAAAGACGGCTCTTGGATTTGGGTGCGTAATAACGTCTCCCTCGTGCCTGGAACCGAGGGCATGTCACGTTTCATCATGGCGCTCTCCGAGGACATCACCCTGCGAAAAGAAGCGGAGGAGGCGGTACGGGAGAGCGAGGGACGGTTTCGGTTAATACTGGACTCGACAGCGGAAGGCATCTTCGGTTGCGATCCCGAGGGTACTTGCCTTTTCTGCAACCGGGCTGCATCGAGGCTGCTAGGATTTGCGGACCCTTCGGAACTGCTGGGACGCAACATGCACGCGCTGGAACATCATTCGCACGCCGACGGAACGCCGTATCCGATCGAAGAATGTCCGATCTATAACGGGTTCCGCAACGGGGAGGGCGTTCATCGGGACGATGAAGTCTTTTGGCGGAAAGACGGAACTTCCTTCCCCGTCGAATACTGGTCTCATCCCATCGTCCGGGACGGACAAACGCTCGGAGCCGTGGTCACATTCGTCGATATCACCGAGCGCAAGAAGGCGGAGGAAGCGCTTCGTAAGGGCGAGCAGAGGAAGCGCAGCCTGCTCTGGATCAACAATGCCATCATTACGAACCTCACCAGGGAAACTTTTCAGCCGGCAATCTGGGCGGCTTTGCGCGAGTACCTTCCGTTCGACGGCGCGATGCTCACTTTGTATCACGAGGATCGTGATACTCTGCGCGTCGCAGCTATGGACACGCCCCTGAGCATCAACTTCCTCGGGGTGGGTTCGGAAATGCCGCGGAATACCCATCACGGTTGGGTGTTCGACAATCGGCGACCGGTTCTCCGGCGCAATCTCGAAACGGAGTCGCTCTACCCGATGGATCAGAAATTGCTTGAAACAGGTCTTAAGTCTTTCTGTGTTGTTCCTCTGATCACCGAAGGCAAGAGTATCGGCACGCTTGGCATATCCAGCCGGAACGCGGATAGCTTCTCTCAGGACGATGCTGATTTTCTTTGTGAAGCCGCAGGCCAGGTGGCGCTTGCTGCCGCGAACATGAAGCTTTACGAAGAGATCGCCGGCCTGAAAGCACGTCTCGAACAGGAGAACGTTTATCTTCGCGAGGAGATCCGCACCGAACACAACTTCGAAGAAATCGTCGGCAGTAGCCCGCGCCTAGTGACCGTATTGCGCGCTGTAGAACAAGTCGCCCCTGCCGATTCGACCGTCCTGATCTACGGCGAGACTGGCACCGGGAAGGAGTTGATTGCGCGCGCTATACATAACCGCAGTGCGCGCCGCGAGCGCGCTCTGGTGACCGTGAACTGTAGCGCGATTTCAGCGGGCCTTGTGGAAAGCGAGCTTTTCGGTCATAGAAAAGGCGCCTTTACTGGCGCGATTGAACACCGCATCGGGCGCTTCGAGCTAGCGCACAACGGCACTATTTTCCTCGATGAGATCGGCGAACTCCCGCTCGAAACGCAGGTCAAACTGTTGCGGGTTCTTCAGGAACACGAATTCGAACCGGTGGGCAGTAGCCGGTCCGTCCGCGTCGATGTGCGCGTGATTGCCGCCACAAACCGTGACCTGTTGCGGGAAGTTGAAGATGGCCGCTTCCGCTCGGATTTGTTCTATCGCTTGAATGTATTCCCTGTGCAGATGCCTCCACTGCGCGAACGGCGCTCGGACATCCCGCAACTTGTGGCGCTTTTCTTGTCACGATTTGCAAAGCGGCTCGGGAAAAAGATCGATGGCGTTTCGAAGGACACAATGACGCGGCTGATGGAATATTCCTGGCCAGGGAACGTTCGCGAGTTGCAAAATGTCATAGAGCGCGCCGTCGTTATGTCCCCTGGACCGAACCTGGTGTTGGACCAGGACCTAGTCCCGCTTCGAACTGAAAAAAGTAAAGCGGCCGCCGCAGCGGCGAAAAAGGATACTGAACCAACGGAAGCCGCGCCCGGGTCGCAGCCCAGTCTGGAAGAAGTGGAGCGAGCCCATATTCTTTCGGTGCTCCGCCAGACGAACGGAGTTGTTGATGGTCCGAAGGGCGCTGCTCAGATTCTTAAAGTCCATCCCAACACTCTTCGGCATCGGATGGGCAAACTCGGAATTAAGCCTCAGGACCACCGCCGGTCGTGATGGCCGGTTCTCACCACGATATTTGGTGACTTGAGACCGATCTCACCAGCCCACATGGGCTGCCTAACCCTTGAATCTACACCCGCTCGGCCCGTTTGGCCATCGCCGCGACCAGCCTTAATGCATAGACCTATCATCAGAACGTAACTGGAAGCCCGCGTGCTAATTCTGATGCAAATGATCAGGGTGACAGTTGTAGAAGCCACTCCCGAGTCGGCACGGCTCAGGGTGGAAGGGCGATTAACGGGGCCATCGGTCGCGGAGCTTCAACGAAGCTGTGATGTGAATGCTCTCAGCGACGGTATTGAGCTGGATCTCGATGTTGGCGATCTTACATTCGCCGATGCTGCCGGAATTGAGCTGCTGAGGTCGCTTCGCAGTCGCGGCGTCAATCTGCTCCGTGTCCCAAATCTCGTTGCCGGCCAACTTCGTGAACACCCGGAAGGGAGAACTCATGCTGAATAACCGTAGGGCGGAGACCATGGCGGCAGAGTTCCAGACTGAAGGCGAAAGCATCGGAAATGCTGAATCACCTCGATACCGCTTACACATTGGCGCGTTGGGTTCTGGTGGAGCCGATGGCAGTAGAGGACGCCGCGCCGGAACCCGGACAAGCAGTTCCATCGACTTCGTGCCGCCTAGGAGACGAAATATGAGTTGGAGCAATACCCTGGAACTTCCGAGGGAAACGTTTGCCATCGATGACCATTCCATGAATGACTATTCAAAGTCCCGCAGCAGGATCGCAGGAGTGGACAGGATGGCACTGAAGATTGTTCACGACCTGCGAAATCCGCTTTCCACCATTCATGCCGCGGCCGAGATGCTTATAAGTTCCGAGCTTTCTATAGGGCAAATCCAGCGTTTGGTGAGGAACATGTATCACGCCTCAACTCGTACTCAGGAACTTCTGCAACATTTCGCCGAATCCTGCCGTTTGGAGTCGTCGCGCCGCAAGCCCTGTAACCTCATGGATCTGATTGCAGCAGCAATCGCCAGAGTATCTCCAGCCGCAACCGTGCAATCCGTGCTGATGCAGCAACTCGTTCCGTCCGATCTGGTGGCCATTCTGGATCGGCCCGGGATTGAATCGGTTCTCGACAACCTGTTGAACAACGCAGTGGAGGCTCTAACCGGTGGAGGGATAATCCGGGTGTCCGCCTCCCGCAAGGATGGCATGGCGGTTGTGGAGGTCCGCGACACGGGCCCCGGCGTTCCTCCGGAGGTTCGGGAGAGGCTCTTTCAGCCCTTCGTCAGCGCCGGAAAGAAGAATGGTCTTGGGCTCGGCCTTGCGGCGGCCCATCAGACCGTCATCGAACACGGCGGATGCATGTGGCTATTTTCCGAACCTGGATGGGGTGCGTGTTTCGCTTTTAGTCTTCCATCGAAACCATAAGCTCAGTTGTCGTGTCCGTATCGTAAGATGAAGCGATGGGGCAAATTTGGGCGACGGCGCTTTTGATCTGTGCCCCGCTGTGCGCCGAAAATGCGGCGGTGCTGCCGTTCGGCAACGTCTCCCGAGCGGTCCCCCCCACCGGAGGTTCGAGCGGCCCCAATCTCGAGTGGATCGGCGAAAGCATCGCGGAAACCCTCCGCGATGTGCTGGAACTCCGCGGGTTGGTGGTGCTGGATCGTGACGATATCCAGCAAGCCTACCGCGACCTGAATCTTCGCGAACGCGCCATTCTGACGGAAGCGTCGGTAATGAAGATCGGCGAGGCGGTGGACGCCGAGCAGGTCATTTACGGGACGTTCGAAGTTCAGCCCGCGCGTGCGGGCTCCCCCGGCGATTCGCGGGGATCATTGAAAATCTCAGCGCGAGCGATGGATCGGCGCAAGATGCGGCAAAGCTCGGAATTCGAAGAAAGCGGGGCGCTGGACGATCTGTCCGCGCTGGAAGCGCATCTGGCTTGGCGCGCGCTGACCCTGGTGGCGGAAGATCGCGCGGTTCCGGAATCCGAATTTCGTTCTTTGCGGCCCCCCGTCCGGCTGGATGCGGAAGAGAGTTACATTCGCGGGTTGATGGCGCGCACACCAGAGCAACGCGAAAGCTACTTCCTTCAGGCGGCGCGTCTGGATGCCCGTTTCGCCCACCCTTGCTATCAACTCGGAGCGCTTCATTACCAGCGCAAGGATTACCGTCAAGCCGCCGAGTGGCTGGAAAAAGTGGGCGCCGATTCGGCGGACTACCACCGCGCCAGCTTCCTACTAGGCCTGGCGCTTTTTCAGTCGGGCGACTACGCCGCGGCTCAGAAGGCATTTCAAACCGTGGCCGCAGCCGTTCCTTTGAGCGAGGTCTACAACAATCTTGCCGCCGCCGAGAGCCGCCGCAATTTGCCCCAGGCTGTGGACGATTTTCGCAAA
>JASIEN010000420.1 GCA_030045935.1 Candidatus Sulfotelmatobacter sp. | reverse complement strand
GTTTTCGTCCACCGCGGTTTTCTCCCCAAGGGCGGGGTAGGTAAAGTAATAATTCGCACCGGCTGCGTGCAGCAGCTGCTCGGCGAAGGTGCGCTCGTCCGGGTTCGGCTTGAAATCGTATTTGTCCTCGGGAAAATCCTCGGCCATGGCGATCAGTTTGCGCCCGATATCGTTCCACGAATCAAGCACCGCTTTCGAAGGGCCATCTGGCGGCTTGATGGCGGCGTCTTTTTTCATGGAATCCTGCGCATGCAGGGGAACCGTGATTGCGGTTGTGGCGGCAAGAAGGACTGCGAGTAGCACCGGCTTCATTGACTTTCCTCCATCTTTGATCGATACCGAAGAAGCGGTCGTAATCTTAGACACAACACGGCCACACATTCAACTCGAATCGTATCGGGCACTGGGGTGGACAATCTGTTGAGCTCTCAAGGACTACAGGGTACCCGTTGTCGGCAGGATTTCCAGATTCTCCACGGTGGTGTCGGCCGGCAAAAGAATCGCACTGACTACTGCATCGGCCACCGTCGCCGCTGACATCATCTTTTTGCGGGGCGCTTGCGGCCACAGAGTATTCCAGATCGCGGTGTCGGTCGCACCGGGAAGCAGACCTATCACGCGAATTCCCTTCCCCCGCAGTTCTTCCCGCAGCGTGTTCGTGAAGCCAAGCGCACCATGCTTGGAGGCGTTGTAAGCCGCTAACCCTGCGAACACACGATTTGCCGAAATCGAAAGATTGTTGACGATAGTGCCGCCGCGCTTCATGAGCGTAAGAGCGGCCTGGGTTACGAGGAACATGCCGGTCAGATTGGTCTCAATGACCTCGCGCCAAACAGGCCATGGCACATTGTCGATGGTCATGTTGGTGTGTGCGACGCCAGCGTTGTTGATGAGAACATCGAGGCGATTGAACTGACGCCGAACGGCACGGAAGAAATCGTCGACCGATTCTGGATCGCGAACATCACAGAACTGCGCGAGCACTGGAGCTTTTCGGGAAGCCAGTTCCCTGCTGACACGGCGCAAGGCCGACTCATCACGACCTGTTATGACCAGATTGCAGCCTTGCGCGGACAACGCGCGGGCGAGGGCGAGTCCGATTCCGCGCGTGGCGCCGGTGATGAGGGCGACCTGGGACGTAAGCTGACTCTTCAACACGTGATTGCCTCTAACTGTTGTTGCCAAAGTCCGCTCCGGTCCGATATATACTGTCGGCGTTCGCGCATTCAGTCCGCCTGCCGGAGGCGCGTATGAGATCATCGAGCCGACTGTGGACTTCTCGCCGCAATTTTTATCTGTCTGCTCTCACCATCGCTGCTGCGGTAGCCATCTTCCAGTTTTGCATGGAGAGGGCCTCGTATCACGGGATCGTTTCATCGATAAGCCTGAACCAATCCGAGGGTAATTCGAACAATCCCTACCAGTTTCCAAAAACAGAGGAAAAAGCGCTCGATACTTACTCCACCATGAGCGGGTTGCTGACAACGCTCGCCACCGCTCTGCTGGGAGCCTTAGGCTACCTGCTAATCAATCAGCGCAATGGCTCGCCGGACCAGCACCATGGCCTTTCCGCGGTCGGGACGGCATTATTCGCTGTGCTCTCAATTTATTTCGGCTACGTCAGTCACCTCACCGCTTTATCGTTTAGCTACAATAATTTGTTCAATCCCGACCTTCTGGGCGTTAAGTGGCCCAGCCGCTCACAGTTCTATACACTGCTCTTGGCTGCATTCTTCTTCGCCGATTTTTCGTTCCATGAGTTTAGCAGGGAGTCTTCCGAATGAGCAGACATGCGCCGCGGGCAAGGGCAAGTCTGCCGATTCTGGTGATACTTTTGTCAACTGTTGCGACATTGTCGCAGATGCCTTCGCTGGCGAGGTTAATTGTTCAATCCAACCCGCGTGGCGCGCAGATAAGCGTGAATGGCAAACAAACTGGTCAGACGACAAATGCCATGTTCGTTGTCGCTCCGGGCGATTACACGGTATCGCTTTCAGGGGCTGCCAAGTGCCCCGATCAAAACGTGTCCCTGCACTCGGGTCAGACCATAACCATGATCTGTACGAACGAGAATTGGACCGTGCACTGACAGCCTGCCGTCTCAAACGCCGTTCGGCCGCTGCCGGATTAGCGACAAAAACTCCTGCCGCGTTTCTTCTTCACTGCGGAATGAACCGAGCATGGAAGACGTAACAGCCGCAGAGTGTTGCTTCTCGACCCCACGCATCATCATGCACAGGTGACGGGCTTCGATGACTACGCCCACGCCCTGTGGCTCGATCACTCTTTGAATGGTCTCGGCAATTTGAGTGGTGAGACGCTCCTGAATCTGAAGGCGGCGCGAAAAAAGCTCCACCAGCCGTGGAACTTTGCTGAGGCCGATCACTTTTCCGTTCGGAATGTAGGCCACATGCACCTTGCCAAAAAACGGCAGCATGTGATGCTCGCACAGGCTGAACATCTCAATGTCTTTCACAATCACCATCGCATCATAGTTGACCGTGAACAGTGCCTTGCGCAGCAATGCCTCCGGATCGTCCCGGTATCCCTTAGTTAGAAACTGCAACGCTTTTTGCACGCGCGCCGGCGTCCGCTGCAAACCCTCACGCTCAGGATCCTCTCCCAACCGCACAATCATCTCGCGCACCAGATCCTCAAAGCTGGCGCTGGTAAGACTCGTTGGTTCCCGCTCCGTGGTCGATTTCATAGATTTGTCATTAGTTGTTAGTCTTTAGTCGCTGGCGCCAAACCCCCGAACGACCAATGACTAGCGACCAACGACGGCTGGCTCCTCTCCCCCATACTCGAATGAATTCAACATCGTCTCTTCAATCCGCACTCTTTCTAGATGAGCCTTGC
>JASIEN010000419.1 GCA_030045935.1 Candidatus Sulfotelmatobacter sp. | reverse complement strand
TCATGGCAGCTGAGGCAGCTTGCGATCAGAGCCTGGTATGGCGGAGTCGAAGCCGTCCATTCGCCCTGGGTGAAGGCTACTGTGTAGCCACCGGCATAGGTGTAGCCACCGCCGAACTTCAGGGTTTGCGAGGTAATTGCCCACATATCCTGACCCCAGAGGTGGTAGTCGCCTTCTGCCGTGCCGTTCGGAGCGTTCGAGCCGGTGCCAACCTGGTCGCCGCCCGCGCCGCGTCCGCCGCTGTGGGGAGCATGGCAGCCTGCGCAGCCACGTCCACCGTTATTGTGCGCGCCCAACACGTCGGTGGAGGGCGTGTAACTCTGTGCCGCCATCCAGCCGACCATCAGCAGGATGAATAGCATGATTAGCATTAACTTTTTCATCTGGTAATCCTCCTCAAAATAAAGGCCTTGATTTTGACTCGGTACAAATACTCCACATAAGGTCTGTGCACGATGGTCACCGGAGGTTGGAAAACGCTCAGACTTTTCGTGGTATCTGTAACTAATTGCAACACAGCGGGTTAGTCGCTGGTCGGCGCTATGGCGATTTTCAGCACTTGGGGCAACAAGGCCGAAAATGGGCCTTCTCCCGCACCGCGATGGTGAAATCCCCCAAATATTTCTAAGGTTTGGCAAGCCGGGTGCGCCGCTGAAAAGGCATATTCTTCAGAGGTTGGTATGTGCTTTGGCGCGGCTTCAGCCGCGCCGAAGGTGCAGAAGAAAGTGCAGCAAAATAAATGGCGGCTTCAGCCGCTGAGCCACGGAAAGGGGGTTAGCAAAAGATAAATAGCCGCCACCCGCCCTGCTCTACGACGGCTTGGCGGCTGACGGCGTAGAGGACTTCGGCGCCTCCGGCGTAGGCGCAGGCGTCTTGTCGGCGGGCTTTGTGTTATCGGTTGGTGCGGGTGCCTTTTTTGCCGCCTCGGCCACGCGGCGGTCGTATTCGTTCTGCGCCTCGGCGTTGGTGATATAGCGGAACATCTGTACCCGCCCATAGAATTGTTCGGTGGTAAAAACGCGGTTCTGCTTGTCGATGTAAAGGTCGGCGAGTGACGCGAATTCACCCGGCAACCACCCGAATCCACCGAACACCAGCCGCAGATTGCCCTCGGGCGTGAATATCTGGACCCGGTCCGTGTTGGCATCGGCCACCCAGACGTGGCCGTCGCAATCGATGGCAATGCCTTTGGGACGCTCGAAATCCCCGGCCCCGTCGCCATTTTTTCCGAACGCGCGGATAAACGTGCCCTCGGCATCGAACTCCTCGACCCGGTCGTTCAGAGTGTCGGTCACGTAGAGATTGCCGTCTTTATCGACGGCGGCGTTGGTGGGCGCGGCAAAATCGCCGGGGTCGGTCAGAGTACGGTTATGGCCCGCCGTTCCGATCTTGCGCAGGAGCTTGAAATTGTCGGCATCATAAACCAGCACCTGGTCGGTGCCGGTGTTGACCACGTAGAGGAAGCGGTTTTCTTCGTCGATGGCGATTCCGTTAGGATCGCTCATGACGCCCTCGCCGAACGTCAATATTTGTTTGTGCTCCGGACTGAAGACCACGACGTGGTTGTATTCGCCATCGGTGACGAATAGCCGGTCTGAGTCGTCAATCGCCAACCCGAAAATGCGGCCGAACTTGGCGTCTATTCCGTGCTTGATGAACCCGACATCCTTACTCTCGGGATCGAATATGAATATGGCCCCTACCTTCGTATCCGCCACGTACACCAATCCTTTGGAATCGACCGCCAGGCCGTAGGGTTTTCCCAGCGCGAAGCGTGGCTTGCCTCCGGTGTTCTGTTTGGCGTTGGGATCGACTCCCGCCATGCGGTCCATCCAAGATTTCTTTTTGACCTCTTTCTTCTCCTCGGGCGGCTTCTTCTCAGCGGAAAAATAGTCCAGATAGCGGACCCGCCCGATCGCCGGCGGCTGCGGCCACACGATGTTAGAGATGTCGATCTTCGGCGGACCCTGAGGCTGCTGGGTAGAAGCAGGCTGGTCCTTCTTTTTTTGGTCAGCCAGCGCCGGTGAAGCGCAAATGACGGCCAGTAATGCCACGGCCGCGGTAGTTAACATCCTTCTGGGCACAAGCCCACGTACAGTTCCAGGCATATCTATTGCGCTCCTTTCGACGGACCAGTTCCTGTTGCCGGACCGCTCGCCGATGGCTTACCGCCTGCAGGCGCACCGCTGGGCACCGGAACAATCTGCCCAGGTTGCTGCGGGCCAATCATGCCCTTGTGGCAGCTTCGGCAGAAATCCATGTTATTGGCTTGATCATTCACCAGTAGATCGGGCTTCGACGAGGAATGGGTCTGATGGCAGGTGAGGCAGTTCAGCGGCACCAGGACGTGATTGCGATCCTGAGGATCGACCAGATCCGAAATCGGGTGGCGCATCACCGGATGGCCCAACCCGTACTCCAGCGGCAGAATTGGCGTCCTGGCCATATAATCTTCCGGCAACTTGACCTGGCCGCCAAAGATGGTGATCACGTGCTCGCTCTCCAGTTTCTGCGGGGTGCGGTCGGGAGCGTGGCACTCGAGGCAGAGCTTGTTCGGCGAACTGACCCTCAGCAGGTGGTCGTTGTCGTTGCCATGCGGCTCGTGGCAGATAGCACACCCCTGCTCGAAAGCAGGCTGGTGCACGTACTTTTTCTTACCCTGCTCGGCTTGATCGGCATGGCAGCCGAGGCACACTGAAACCGCGTCAGGCTTGGGGAAGGCGGGCGAGCGTCCGGCGTGAGGATTATGGCAATCGGTGCAGTCGCCCGCCGCCCCCGGGTGTTGTACCTTCGCTTTTTCAATCTGTTCCGCCTTGTCGGAGTGACACGTAACGCAGAGCTCTTTGGCGCTGGCCTGAGTCAGCACAACCTTGCCGTCTTTGGCCGGTTGATGGCAGACATCGCATTGGTTGGAAGCAAAAGGGTCGTGCAGAAACGCCTGCATCAGCTTAGGGGTTCTCGAGTCGTGCGGTTCGTGGCAGCTCAGGCAATCGGCATTGCCGAAGGGCTGCCCCTGATGGGATTTCTGTAAAGAGGCGTCTTTAACGTCGTGGCAATCGACGCAGAGCGCAGGCGCGTCTTTGGTCAGGTGAAAATCGAACTCGCGGTTGCCGCGATCGCCGGTCTTGTGAATCGTATGGCAGGTATCGCAACCTGAGTCCAGTGCCGGGTGGCGGCTGCCTTTCTGATCGATATTGGTTCCCTGGTTATGGCAGGTGAGGCAAAGATTCTCTTTTTTGTCGCCGGAGGCAACCTTTTTCAGCTGGTTCTTGTTATCGGATTCGTGAGGATCATGGCAGGTGAGACAATCTCGAACCGCGGGAGGATGAACCTTGCCCTTGATCTGTGTCGCATCTTTATCGGCGTGGCAGGTAAGGCAAAGTTTGTACGGAGTGGCGGTGATCAGCTTGACGTGGGTGATGTCGCGGTTCGTCCTGATTTCGTGGCAGGACATGCATCCCATAGCCATCGCGGAATGGACCGATTTGCCTTTGGTTTTGTCTTCATGGCACTGCAGGCAAGTGGAGGGATCGGCTTTGGGATCAAGCGTGACCGGATGCTTAGCCGCCGAAACGCGACCGACGCCTATTAAAATCCAGAAGAAACACACGAAAACCTGAAGCCAGCGGTTCGGCCGCTGGATCGATTTCAATAATTGGAAGGCCACTGCCCCACTCCTCATTACGGCAGATTAAGCACGCCCATCGCCTTTCGTGCAGGCCGAATTGCTCTTGCAAAAGTTTGATTTAATTTATTGCAGCCGAACAGGTTAAGCAACAATTCCGAACTTTCCTCAGAAAACAAATGTTGCAGGCTTCATCAAATTGGGGGCTTATGGCCCACTCAAATGCTCTAAATCACCCAAGCAACCGTAGATTGCCCATCTCGCCGCAGGCGAACTAGGCTGCCGTCCCGGTCCCGGATATTCACAACTCATTCGGTGACCCGCGATGATACTATCCCTTAACTTTCCAGCCTGCAGCGAAACTTGCTTTCATCGGAGGAACATCCGTGAGAAGTCCCTTCTTACGATTCTGCTGGGGAGCGGCGCTGCTGTTTTTTGTACTCTTTCCCCGTTCGCACGCTGGCGATCGCAACCCGTTTGCTAACGATCCCAAAGCGGCCAAGGCTGGCGAGTACGAATTCCGCATAAACTGCGCGCTCTGCCACGGACTCGGCGCCCGTGGCGGAGGGCGCGGTCCCGACCTTACTCGTGCCCAGAAAAAACACACGCACAACGACGTCGAAATGTTTCAGGTCATCAGCAACGGCATCCCCGGCACCGCCATGCCTGCCAACGGAACAAACGGCCAGGGCGTCGGCATGACCGACGAAGAAATCTGGCAGATCATTACTTATATCCGCAGTGTCGAAGTAAAGGCTCCAGGGAAACCAATCGGCAATGTCGCACAGGGCAAGAAACTGTTTTATGGCGACGCCAATTGCTCGCTCTGCCACATGATCGAAGGCAAAGGCGGACGCCTCGGTCCGGAACTCACCGCAATCGGCGCTTCGCGAACGCGTGAGTCGATCGTTGACTCCGTGCGCAATCCCAGCCGCCGCCTCGCCTGGGGACTCGCCGAAGCCACAAAAGAATTTCCCCAGGAATACGAGACCATCACTGTAGTCACCGCCGACGACAAAGAAATAAAAGGCGTTGCCCTCAATGAAGACAATTTCAGTGTGCAGATGATGGATTCCAGCGAACAGATATATCTGCTCGACAAAGACAAGCTGCACTCATTCAAGAAAAGCCGCGAGTCAATGATGCCGGTCTTCACGCCCGAGGTTCTGAGCGACAAAGACCTCAACGACATCATCGCGTACTTGATCAGCGTAGGGACGAAATGAAATGAACGGACCATGTGGAGTCCCACGGACGGCGAATCAACCGTTGAAGAGCGGCCCTTTCAGGGCCGCGTCGGGCGCGCCAAGAAAGAATTTCGGCTTTAGCCGCGGCGTCGCTGCGCATGGGCTAAAGCCCAGAATAGAATCAACGCAACGCGGCGCTGAAGCGCCGCTCTTCCACGCAGCCCTCAAGCTCACCTTCGCCGTTTCGGTGGCCGCACTGTTTGGCCTTCTTTTTTCAGCCTGTGCCGCTGCCCAGGTTACTCCCGACCGTCTCATTAACTCTTCCAAAGAACCACAAAACTGGCTCACCTACTCGGGCGACTACTCGGGACGCCGCTTCTCCACACTCGATCAAATCAACGCAACGAATGTCCATTCGCTCACCGCCAAATGGGTCTACCAGACCGCCGCCACCGGTAAACTCGAGACCACGCCCCTGGTTGTCGACGGCATCATGTACGCCACAGCGCAAGACGACCGGGCCCTCGCCCTCGATGCCCGCACAGGGCGCCCCATCTGGATGTACCAATACAACCTCCCGCAGGACATTCGCCCCTGTTGCGGCCACGTCAATCGCGGCCTCGCCATTCTTGACGACAAGGTTTTTCTCGGCACGCTCGATGCCCACGTCATCGCGCTCGATTCAAAAACCGGCAACGTGGTCTGGGATGTCACCGCCGCCGAATATCAGAAGGGCTACAGCTTTACCGTCGCGCCGCTGGCGGTACAGAACCTGATCGTCATCGGCGTCTCCGGAGGCGAATACGGCGTGCGTGGGTTCATCGACGCTTACGATGCCTCGACCGGAGTGCGCAAATGGCGCTTCTACACTGTTCCCGGCCCGGGCGAGCCAGGACACGGTACGTGGGAAGGTGATTCCTGGAAAACGGGCGGCGCTCCCGCGTGGAACATAGGAACCTACGATTCAGTCACCAATCAGATTTTCTGGCCCACAGGAAATCCCGCGCCTTCCAACCGCGGCGAAGGCCGTGCAGGCGACAATCTCTACAGCAATACTCTTCTTGCTCTTAACGCTGATACCGGCAAGCTGAACTGGTACTTCCAATTCACAAAACACGACGAGCACGACTGGGATGCCACGCAAGTTCCCATCATGATCGACAGGGGCGGCAAGCACCTGATCGCGCAAGCCAACCGCAACGGATTTTTCTACGTGCTCGACCGCACCACTGGCAACCTGATCTCCGCTATCGCCTATGGCAAACAGACCTGGAGCGACAGTAAAGATTCCGCAGGTCGTCCTGTCGCAAAAAAAGAAGCCTCGCCTACGCTTGAAGGCCACACTGTATGTCCCGGCGCGCTGGGCACAACGAATTTCATGGCGCCAACATTCGATCCGCAGACGAATCTGTTCTATGTAACGTCTCGCGACCAGTGCGACATTTTCTC
>JASIEN010000418.1 GCA_030045935.1 Candidatus Sulfotelmatobacter sp. | reverse complement strand
CACGGTGAAGACGTGAATTCCTCCATTCTGATTGTCGCTGAGAGCGCCACCGTGTATCCCGGCCTGAAAGACTCAGCGCAATACTTCGGCCCGCTCACCGAGGTCGCGAAGGCCCAGGGATTCGAGGTTGATGAAGAGCCTTACGCATTTGCCGTGGGAGCGAAAACCCTGGTGCGCGGCGATTTTGAAAAAAATATAGGAAGCCGCGTGATGCACCAGTCCACTTTAGTGATGCTGGCGCGCGGCTATGCAGTGTCGTTCACATTCATCGGAGGAACGGAAGACGAAGTCGAAGGATTAATTCAGAATTTAGATTTCGCGACGAGTACAAAGCCGATGAAATAAAATTTATGTCATTCCGAGCGCGCTGAAAAGCGCGCGAGGAACCTGCTACTCGATGGTCGCAACGGGGCAACTGCGAACTCTACTCCAGCGGCTCGGGGTGCAGGGCGATATTCTTCTCACCCGCGGCCTTCTTTTCGGCGTACTTTTTCATCCACGCCTCCCAGCTTTTGCCGGCAGCGGTATCGCGGCCGGTAAAGGCCAGCGCCGCTATGTCGGCGTAGCAAACCGAGAGTTTTTCGTTCGAGTTCTTGGGGTAAAGGCGAACTACCGAATCCCCCAGGGTCGCGCCCGTGCGGCGGTCGAAGAGGTAGCCTTCGATCTTCGAACCGTCCTTGCGCGTAAGGGTCACATCGCCGCGGTAGTCGAAAGCCTTCTCGAGCGCGGCGCGAATTTCTTCTTCGCTGGCGAGTGGCGGAATCCAGCCTTCGAGTTTTTCGTGGATTGTGCCGGGAGCTACTTCCAGGGCGTCGGGATTAGCGTGAGGCACTGCCTGTGCGGCCTCGTGGTCGATATGGCCTGATTCTTTGCCTGTCATTTTTGCTCAAATCAATTTAAACACAATAGTCCCAGAAATTGCTTGGTTCGTGTGGAGCGCTGTCCGAACCTGAGATTTTCGCCCAAACTATCGTAAGTCGACATGGGATGTCCCAGCGCGTACCCTTAAGCCGATTTTCGGGGGCGATTTGAATGTGGTGGCAGGAGGAAAATCCGGCGCCAACGGGGATCCGAAAACTATGGTTGCGCTATAGGTATCGTGGCCCGTCCGCATGGCTCGTATGGCTGAACCTGACGGTCACTTCCCTCGCGTTCGTTCCCCTCATGCTTTTTGGAATCGTGACCGGGGGAATCTTTCTGCATATCGACAATGCGTTTTTTATGTTTGCGTACCTGTTCCTGAGCATCGCCGCGGAGTTCAGCTACGTGCTTCTCATCCCCACTCTCCTAGCCGGAATCGTTATGTGGTCTTTTTCGGGGATTCCACTAAAAGTAAAGGCAGGAATCGGCATCATTGAAGTTGCGGCGTGCGCTCAGTTGGTGTGGCTCCTCCACGCGTCCAAGCTCGCCGAGCGATGTGGGCTGGCTGGCTGTCGGTAGCGGCCGCGTGCGGGGGCACATGCCCGGGCCGCCCGCGAGAGTGGTAGAGTAGCCTACGCTCGCGTCTCTTGCGGTTCACTCGTTGGCGCGATCTGCACCAGGGGATGCACTGGAGCCTGTTTCTCCTCCAGCAGGCGCAGCGCTTCTCCATCGCGGTAACGCGTAAACAAAGTTGCCTTCACCGTGGCCAGAAATCCGCCCAGAGAACTGAAGGTCGCGTTCACCGCCGAAGCTTCGTAGCCGCTGTGCACCATGCAGTTGGCGCACGCGGGATTGCCCGACTCGGTGCCGTAATTGTGCCACTCGGTGGTTTCCAGCAACTCAGCGAAAGTCTCGGCATATCCGTCCTGAAGCAGGTAGCAGGGTTTTTGCCAGCCAAAAACGTTGTAGGTTGGCATGCCCCAGGGTGTGCAGGGATAGGTACGCTTGCCCATTAAGAATTCCAAAAACAGAGGCGACAGATTGAATCGCCAATTCGGCTTGCGATTCGAGAGAATTGCGCGGAACATGCGGCGCGTGCGCGCCCGTCCCAGAAAATGTTTCTGATCGGGCGCTTTGTCGTATGAGTATCCCGGCGAGAGCATCATGCCTTCGAGGCCAAGGTCCATCATGCTGTCGAAGAAGGCGCGCACAGACTTCGGATCGGCGCCGTCGAATAGGGTCGTATTAGTGGTTACGCGGAAGCCACGGGCGAGAGCTTCTTTGATCGCGTCAAGGGCGATGTCATATCCGCCTTCGCGGCAGACAGCCAGATCGTGCTCTTCACGGTTGCCGTCGAGGTGCACGCTGAAGGTCAGATACTTGCTGGGCTTGAACAGATCAAGCTTTTCCTTGAGAAGCAGCGCGTTGGTGCAGAGATAAATGTATTTCTTGCGTGCGACGAGACCCTCGACGATCTCGTCGATCCTGGGGTGCATGAGTGGCTCGCCGCCGGGGATTGACACCATGGGTGCGCCGCACTCATCGACGGCGCGGAAGCACTCCTCAGGTGAGAGATCTTTCTTCAGGATGTGGGCCGGGTATTGAATTTTCCCGCATCCTGCGCAAGCCAGGTTGCAGCGGAACAACGGCTCCAGCATGAGGACGAGTGGATAACGCTTGCGCCCGGCAAGCTTCTGCCGAAGCACGTAGGACGTGACGGTCCACATTTGGGAAACGGGAACGGCCATTGCTGGGTCGGAAATCTCCTTGGCTATCTTATCAGGCCTTCGAGATTGGATTGCGGCAGCTACCGCGCAGCGTCAAAAATTGAACCCGCTGCGGCTTGTTTTCGAGTCGCAGTAGTGTGGAAAGAAAGTGGAAAACAAACTCGTAAAGGCTACTCGGGAACTCTTTCAAAATGGGATGTTTACCTGTGCGATTCACTCCGGACGATGCCCCCAAAAGGCATCTGGTCGTGGTACAATAACTTAGTCGCCAAAGGAACCTAAGTTAAATTATTTCAATAACTTGAACTCGATTGGCGGGCTCTTTTCTGAGCCCTTTCGCGTGTTCGCTGTCGGGCATTTTCGGGACAGAACAAGGGCTGCAGGCAGAGCTAAATTCGGGGCACCTCCCACGGAGCGGAATGGCCACAAAAGAGATCACTCCCATCGAAGAAACGACAACAAAAAACGGAAAAGTAACGCCGATTGCGCCCGCGGTCACGAAAAACGGCGGCAACGGCACAAGCGACTACACCGCCGACTCGATTAAGGTTCTGGGCGGCATGGAAGCGGTGCGCAAGCGTCCGGCGATGTACATAGGCTCGACTGGTGATCTTGGGCTGCACCATCTCGTCTACGAAGTGGTTGACAATTCGGTCGATGAAGCGCTCGCCGGATTCGCAACCAAGATCGAAGTCACAATTCACATCGACAACTCGATCACCGTGGTTGACGATGGCCGCGGCATTCCCGTCGACAATATGGATATCGACGGCGAAAAAATTCCCGCTGCGCAAGTGGTCATGACCACGTTGCACGCTGGGGGCAAGTTCGATTCCTCCACCTACAAAGTTTCTGGCGGATTGCACGGTGTAGGAGTTTCGGTGGTCAACGCGCTCAGCGAGGAACTTGAACTCGAAATCTGGCGTGATGGAGCGACTTGGGAGCAGACCTACGGAAAAGGCGAGCCGACCAGCAAGCTCAAGAAGACCGGCGTCGCCAAGGTGAAGACGGGGACGAAGGTTCACTTCATTCCCGACAAAACGATTTTCACCACCACGGAATATAACTACGACACGTTGGCGCAGCGCCTGCGCGAACTCGCGTTCCTAAATAAAGGCCTGCTGATCACGCTTACCGACGAGCGCGTGACTGATCCGAAGACCGGAGAAGCCAAACAAACGCAGTTCAAATACAACGGTGGCATCGCCGAATTCATCAAGCACCTCAATCGCGGCAAGCAGGTGCTGCACGACAAGCCTATCTACATGGAGGCCGAACGCAGCGGCGTGAACATGGAGATCGGCCTGCAATACAACGACGGCTACTCTGAAACCATTTTCAGCTTCGCCAACAACATCAACACCGTAGACGGAGGCACGCATCTTTCCGGCTTCCGCATGGCGCTTACCCGCACCATCAATTACGCCGGCCAGCAGTTGGGATTGTTTAAGGACGTAAAAGAGAATCTTACTGGCGACGACGTGCGCGAGGGCTTGGTCGCGGTCATCAGCGTGAAGCTGTCACAGCCGCAGTTCGAGGGGCAAACCAAAGGCAAACTCAATTCCGATATCGCGGGTGTCGTGCAGGCCTTGGTCAACGAGCGATTGGGAGCATTTTTTGAGCAGAACTCCACCGTCGCGCGCAAAATCATTAACAAAGCCATCGATGCTGCCCGGGCGCGCGAAGCTGCCCGCAAAGCCCGCGACCTGACCCGCCGCAAGGGCGCTTTGGATTCAGGTGGATTACCTGGCAAGCTTGCCGACTGTTCAGAGCGCGATCCGAACCGGTGCGAACTGTTCCTGGTCGAGGGCGAATCCGCTGGTGGCACGGCCAAGCAGGGACGCGACCGCCGCTTCCAGGCGATCCTGCCGCTCAAAGGAAAGATTCTCAACGTCGAAAAAGCCCGCTACGACAAGATGCTGGCTCACGAAGAAATTCGCGCCATGATCACCGCACTCGGCACCGGCATCGCCAAAGACGAT
>JASIEN010000417.1 GCA_030045935.1 Candidatus Sulfotelmatobacter sp. | reverse complement strand
GCCGTTTTCAAGGTCTCGTCGAAAACCGCATTGCCTGTCTTGTTGTCGAAGTCGGCGATGACGATTGTATCCTTGTCGGTCAGGGGCTTGGGGCGGTGGGAGCGGTAGTAGAGGCCAACGGCGACGAGCAGAGCGATTACTGCTATCGCGCCGCCGAGCCTCGCTTGGCCTCCCGGCCGGGGTTCCCCACGTGGCTCGTGGCGGAGGCTGCGCAGCTTTGTTCGCTTTGGATCCCTCGACTCCGCTCGGGGCAGGCTTCCGGGGGCGGCCGTCCCTACATGATCTGAGCTTGCTGCCCGCACACTACCGCTTTCCATATCCCGCTTCAGCCGTTGCAGATCCGCACGAATTTCCGACGCATGCTGATAACGCAGCTCGCGGTCTTTCTCCAGAACCTTGTGAATAATCGGTTCCAGCCCGGCTGCGGCATTGGGATTCAACGACGAAATTGACGCTGGCTCCTGATGCAGGATTGCTCCGCAGATTTCGCCTGAACTCGAACCGTCGAATGGCAACTTGCCCGTCGCCATCTCGTAGAGGGCGGCGCCGAACGAGAAAAGATCCGTGCGGGCGTCAAGTTCCTTGGCACGCACCTGTTCCGGCGACATATAGGCGACCGTGCCGAGCATGGCGCCCGCGCTGGTCAACTGATCGGACGTGGCCTCGGTTACGGTATTTCCACTCGATCCGGTCCTGGGAGCCGTAACTTTTGCCAGCCCGAAATCCAGAATCTTGGCGTGTCCGCGCTTGGTGACGAAGATGTTGGCGGGCTTGATGTCGCGATGAATGATGCCGGCGGCGTGAGCAGCATCGAGCGCGTCGGCGATCTCGATGGCCAGCGACAGAACGGTTTCGGTCTCCAGAGGGCGGCCAGCGATCTTGTGTTTCACCGTCATGCCATCGAGGTATTCCATGACGATGAAGGACTGCCCCTCGTGCCTGCCAATCTCGTGGATGGTGCAAATGTTCGGGTGATTCAAAGCGGAGGCGGTACGCGCCTCGCGGCGGAAGCGCTCGAGAGCCTGCGAATCATGGGCCAAATCTTGAGGCAGGAACTTCAGGGCAACGAAGCGGCCAAGCTCAATGTCTTCGGCCTTGTAGACCACACCCATGCCGCCCCCTCCCAGCTTCTCGAGAATGCGGTAGTGAGAAATGGTGTGGCCGATCATTGGACTCAAATACTAGGGTTGGAACAAGGCCAAGTCAATGAAGGGAGAAGAGTTGGGAACGGGAGCAACGGTTCAATGTGTCGCAACATCCTGATTGCACCAAAATCCCCACTGCCAATTCTCGTCTTGACTGGAGCCGGGGCGTCTGCACTTCTGGCCAAATAGCATGGATCCAATCGCGGCGATGAACAATCGAATCCCCGTAACGTTGAATCGCGCATTAGAATTGTCCACAGTGGGTAGGCCAGCCTTCCTAACCGAAAGGCTCGTTTGCATCTAAGATGGAAGGATGCGTAAGGCTCGCGGTTCCAGTCGGCAAAATCCCAGTCGGCAGAAACAAAGATCGCAGCCCGGAATTGAGCCGCGCTGACCGAGACCGAATTCTGGTTCTACATTTTTTTCTGGGAAATCTTTTCGGTGTTTTTTCGTCCACGCGAATTCGCTTCCCTGCAACTCGACGCCGCGGCCACGCCTTTCTGGCACGACGTCTTCGTTGACCGACGCCTGCCTTGGCTCGGCTTCCTGCAATCCATCCTGTGTCATGGCGTGGCGCTTACGGCACTCTTTATGGCATCCCGAATTCCCCCCTGGCTGCCGCACGCCTCAGTTCAACCCACGCTCGCACGTGCGGATGTCATCTACTACACTCCTTCTGAGTATTTGCCGCCGCTTGACACGCGCGTCTCTGAGCCGCAGCCTCCACGAAACGCCGATCCCGAATACTCTGACCAACCAGTCATCTCCGTTCCTCCCGAAGCGGACAACCGGCGGCAGACTATCGTCGCACCGCCAAAGGTGAAGCTCGATCGCGATGTTGCCCTTCCCAACATGGAAGCATTGGTCGCGCGAAGGGAGAATGCGCCTTTGCCGATTGGGCCCGCGCCTGTGATTCGCGCCTCGGAGATCACGCGCCTGGCGCCGCAGGTGGAAAGCTCGGTCATCGCACCGCCACCCGATTTGCAAGGCAAATCGCGCAGCGTTCCGCAGGCGCCGCAAGCAGCCGTAATCGCGCCGCCACCGATGGTCGATGCCAGCTCAATTCACAGGCTCGGAGATGTCACCGTCGCGCCCAGCACGGTTATCGCGCCCTCTCCGCAACTCACGCTGGATCCCCAGCAGGCGTTTACCGCCAGAAGCTCGGGCCTGAGACTGCCGCGCGGAGGATCGTCCGAAGTCGTTGCGCCTCCGCCATCACTCGCGGGAATTCACAACTCGCGTCCCGCCGGAGACGTCATAGCGCTCAGCCTGCATCCTGCCGTCGCTCCACCTCCCGCACCGCCCGCGGGCAATCGTCGCGGTTCATTCGCTGCAACTCCAGAAGGCCACCACGGAGCCACTGGGGCACCAGGAACATCGGCCGGCGCGAGCGCGGGTGCGGGCAAAGCGAACGGCGCTGGAGTGTCTGGCAAGACTAACAGCAATGTTCCTTCGGGGCTGTACGTCGGCAAAACCTCGAGCGCCGCGCCCATCCCGGGTGATCCCGCGCCTAACAGTGCGATTGCCGATACGGTCAATCCACAGCTAATCGCCGGCTTTCGCCCGCGAATGTCAACCCGGTCTCTCCAGCCTGAGAATAAGAGCGATCTCTCAGAAGAGGAGCGCGCGGTTTTCGGCAATCGCAAGTTCTACTCCCTCACCCTTAACATGCCCAATCTGAGCTCCGTAGGAGGAAGCTGGATCATCCGCTTCGCCGCGCTGAAGCAGGAGTCCGGCTCGGGAAGTCCTTCCTCGCCAGCCGCATCGGCCAATGATCAGCCGGGTGCTGTCTCGGATCTATCAGCGCCAGCTGCCACGCGCAAGGTCGATCCCGCCTATCCGCTGGAGTTGATGCGGCAGAACCTGGGCGGCACGGTCATTCTCTATGCCATCATCCACGCCGACGGCACGGTAGGGAATGTGCGTGTATTGCGCAGCGTCGACGACCGCCTTGATCAATTCGCCCGCGAGGCGCTTGCCAAGTGGCAATTTTCGCCAGCCACAAGGAACGGAGCTGCGGTCGACGTCGAAGCTACATTCCGGGTCCCCTTCCGGCCCGGGCGATGGCAGTAAATGCTACGGCTGAGGCGCATGTTATAGTGCGCTTTCCATGGGATCGCTACTGTTCTTCTTCGCCTCGTGGTGGGGTGTCATTCTGCAAGTGATCGCAATCGTGCATTTTATCCGCCGGCGTCCGGACACTTATTGGCTGTTCATCATTTTGTTCCTGGGATGGATCGGCGCATTGGTCTACATCGTGGCGGAAGTGATTCCCGATGCCGGCTTGCTGCGCACGGAATTTCAGGTGTTTCCGCGACGGCGGCGAATTCACGAACTGGAGCGGGCGATCCTGGACAATCCGTCAGCGGGCAATTACGAAGAGCTCGGCCTGCTCTACTTGGACGATCGCGATTACGCCAGGGCCCGGTACTGTTATGACAAAGCCATCTCTTCGAGAACGGATTCAGCCGACCCATTTTACCGGCGCGGCGTTGCGGAGGTTCAGCTTGGCGATTTCGCGGCCGCTGTACCCGACCTGGAGCGAGCCGTGGCGGCGGATCCGGGGTACGATTTTCACCGTGCCAAGGGTTTGCTGGCGCATGCCTATGCGCAAACCGGACAGATGGAAAAAGCGGAGCTGCTGTTTCGGCAGGCGACGCAAATTTCAACCAGTTCTGAAACTTACTACAATTATGCGCTGTTTTTACAATCGCAGAACCGGTTCAGCGAGGCTCGTGAGTGGGCGCAGAAAATCGTCGACAAAAAAGCGACGATGCCAGGGTATTTGAAACGGCGCGAGCGGCCCTGGTTTCGCAAGGCGTATGCCTTGCTGGCCCGCTTAAGCCTACAGAGTACACCTTGATGCATAGCCGCGCAGTGTGGCGTCGACCCAAGCTGTCAAGCGTACGAACGCGACTGGTCTCCATAAGTAGGAGCCGGGCGGCCGCGCGCTGTCGCCCCAGCCTGATTAACTGAATCAATCAAGGATTCAGGTGCGATTCCAATCCCTGCTCGCAAAATAACAAAGGCGGCCATTTCTGGCCGCCCTGTTACTGCCTGCGAATTTTATTCGCGGTGAGGTGGTTTATGCAGATTTTACGTTCTCAGCTTGCCAGCCCTTGGGGCCTTTGACCACGTCGAACTGGACTTGCTGCCCTTCTTGCAGGCTGCGGAATCCGCTGGCCTGAATGGCGGAGAAATGCACGAAGACATCCTCGCCGTTCTGGCGGCTGATAAAGCCGTAGCCCTTGGCATCGTTAAACCACTTCACTGTTCCTGTTTCCATGTTGTTGCTATTTCCTTTTGTTGATGTAGCGCTGAAACTTTGGAAGGCTTCTTCTGCAGGCAGGTCACACGCTGGTTTGCGGAGATGCTGGGTACTGCGAAAGAACTCTAAAGTCAAACGCACTTTGATTGTACGGGAAACTCCTTAGAAAATCCAGAAGAATCATAATCATACTTACGTTAGTAACGTGTTTTCAACAACTTAGCCTGATGGCTCAATTGCGTATCAGTACGAAATTTGCCAACTCGCGTCAAAAGAGACATGATCAGTTGGTACATGATTAAGAATCGATTTTCGACCAGGTTTCTCTTCGTCGGTTTGCTTGCCGCTTTGTCTGGCGTCCCCGCGCGGGCGGGAATTGTCGAGGACGTTCGCATCGCTCTGGCGCGAAATAGTCCTGGTGCCGCCGAGGCCGAACTCAATGCATATCGTGGCAGAAATGGCACGACGCCGGAATACCTGGAAGCTTATTCATGGATGGCCCGCGCCGCTTTGGACGCTGGCAACTACGACCAGGCTACCGCGTATGCCAAGCAAACGCGAACGCTTGCTTTGGAGGAATTGAAGAAGCGCCCGCTGGACGAAGAGCCGCATCTGCCCATCGCTCTTGGAGCAGCTATCGAAGTAGAAGCGCAAACACTGGCAGCAAATGGCCAGCGCACGCAAGCGGTCGCGGTCTTGCAATCGGCGCTGCGTACCTACGGTAACACTTCAATTCGGGCACGAATTCAGAAAAACCTGAACTTGCTTTCGTTTCAGGGCAGGCCGGCTCCGGCCTTGCATGTTGGCGAGCAATTTCTAGGATCGAAGCCGCCGACATTGGCACAACTTAAGGGATCTCCCGTGCTGCTTTTCTTCTGGGCGCACTGGTGCGGCGACTGCAAAGCCGAAGCGCCCATCATCACACAGTTACGCTCAGAATTCGCGGCGCAGGGATTGCAGGTCATCGGTCCTACGCGATACTACGGCTACACGGCGCAGGAAGAGCACGCCTCGCAGAGGACAGAGCTGGCATTCATCGACGCCGTGCGCCACCGCTTCTATTCGGGATTACTCGACATGCCCGTTCCGATCAGCACGTACAACTTCGATGTCTACGGGGCCTCGACCACACCGACACTGGTGCTGCTCGATCGGGCGGGGAAGGTGGCCTGGTACCATCCGGGGGCGGTGCCGTATGAGCAGTTGAGGGGCGAGATTGAGAAAGTGGTGACGCACTAATCGTGAAGGTCGTCCGTTTGCCGGTCGATGAGTGTAATGGGGATGTTACGCCAGTTGACGACACTTTCCGAGTGGCCGACCATGCACCAAATCACATAATCCCTTTGCTGAACTCCAGATATTCCCTGGATAAGCATGTAAAGGAGCTAGACAAAGAAGTGCAGCGGGTCTTAGGTCACGCGGCAGATTCGAGGCTGAATGTCGAACCAAGCCACTTGCCAATCAAATTCGCAGCCATCTCACCTGCGCGGTCATTGAGGTGAATCTGATCCGTATGAACGGCAAAACCTCTCCGCGTGGCAATGACGTTCCAGTTCCGCCGAAGAACGTAGTGCTGGACGGCCGCGCCTAACAATAGTCCGGCCCGGAGTTTGAAAGGAAGGCGTGAACGAGTACCCGATCTCTCAATCAGCGTTCTCAGGGACTCGCTCAAGGGCAGATAATCTGTACCGTCTTCGCCGGCAACTCTGCGAATGACCGCATTACACCGTTCAACGCCACGATTGATTTCTCCTGCGAGGTCCTCGCCCAGCGGTGGAATAGATAACAATGCAACGCGTGCTTTTGTCTGGCTACGGAGACCGGAAACGAGAGCCCTTAGGCTTTGTTCAAATAAATGTTCCACGGATTCCGGAAAGCCAGTCCTCGCATCGTTCGTTCCGATCAGAATCGTCACAGCATCGGGCTCGCAGCGCACGATCTCGGGAAGACGACGAAGCAAATCCAAGGAAGTGTTCCCATTTCGGCCGGCGTTGATGAATGCGAACCCGTGGCAACCAAGTCTTCCCCGGAGTACAGCGACGTAATCAGAGCTGAGCGAGGCGTGAGTATGACTGTCGCCCGCACAAACAACGGTGGTCGAAGCTTGGCGTTTTCCCTTTCGCAAGTATGCTCCTGGGTTGTTTGTCGGCTTTCTTCTGACAACGCAG
>JASIEN010000416.1 GCA_030045935.1 Candidatus Sulfotelmatobacter sp. | reverse complement strand
CTGGTGCCTGCGACGCGGGCGCCTGGCTGGAGGGCGCAGGTTGCGCTTGGGCCGGCTGGGTTGCCGCACTTTGCGTACTTGGCTCCGGTTGAGCAGGGTTCCGAGCTACGGCCGTAGCAGCAACTCCAAGCACAACCGTGACAAGAATGGTTTTCATCAAAATGGCTCCTTGGCTCTTCGGGGGAATCGCTGATTCTTATCTGAGAAAGCGGACTGACTCGCCCATTGTTTGGGTTTGCCGGATTATAAGTACCTGCGCTTCTGAAGGCAAGCCGCTTCTCAGGTTCTCCCGTATTGTATAGGATGCGGATGTTTAAGACGCCGGATGGTGCTGCTCTGGTGCAGGTGGGGCGTGTGGAGGAATTCTAATGACTACGCTACAAAACGATGCTATTCACCCGCTGACCGCTCAAGTTGCCGTGGTAACGGGCGCCGGTCGTGGCATTGGCGCGGCCATTGCGCGGGAATTGGCGAACCTGGGTGCGACGGTTGTGCTGAGCGGACGCGCGCGAGCGACGCTTGATGCGACGGCACAAAGCATTATTCAGGCTGGCGGGAAGGCGGAAGTGCTACAGTGCGATGTCACGAGCCTGACTTCCGTTGAAAGTGCGGCTAAACACCTAGAAACGGCATTCGGACGGCTGGACATTCTGGTGAATAATGCCGGCATGGGCGGCTTCGGCGGTCCACTGCACCAGCTTGATCCCGCGGCCTGGGAGCAGATCCTCAATACCAATTTGCGCGGTGTGTACTACATGGTGCGGGCGTTCGCGCCGATGATGATTCGCGCGCGTTCCGGGCATGTCATCAATATTTCTTCGCTGGCAGGAAAAAATGCGTTGCCGAACGGTGCGGCGTACGCTGCGTCAAAGTGGTGATTGAACGGGCTGAGCTATTCAATGGCGGAGGAACTAAGAAAACACACCATTCGAGTGGCAGTGATTTGCCCGGGATCGACAGAAACTGACTTGAGTCCGCACGAAGGCAAAGACCACTCGAAGATGCTGCAGCCGGATGATATCGCTCATGTCGTGGCGATGCTGGTGACACAAGCGCCACAGTCGTTTGTCAGCGAGGTTTTGCTGCGGCCGACGCAGAAGCCATAGGGCAAAGGTGAAGCAGTCCTTGTGGCCTCGAAACAAGCCGGCTACTTCTTGAATAAATTCTCGAACGCCTGCCGGGCATCGGTGGGGCGCGCGGGCGCCGGAGTGGACGTCTCTTTCTCGCGCGTCACGCGAATTTCATAGAACGTACACTCATTGCGCGCGTCTTTCTTGGCGATGCGCTCTTTGATCGGCTGCATGCATTCGAAGCGCTTGCCGGGATCGAAGTACATACATTGTTTGCAGGAATGCAGTTCGAAGCCACACTTGGGACAGAGGCCCATGGGCGGGATGTCCTGCAAAACTGTGCCGCAGTTGGCGCAACGCGAGACCGCGCGGGTTCCAGGCATATTCACCGGCCGAGGTCCCATGCTGTAGTCGCGTCGTGCCAAGGGCACCGGGCCCGGCTTCTCTTTGGATTGTGATTGCTGGCGCGGCTTCTCTCCCTTTTCGCGGCCCTCACGGTCGCGGTCCTGGTATCCGTGCTGACGGTATTTGGCTGCCACGGAACCTCCCTGGAGTGCTGGCGTATTGTCTCGCCGGAGGCGATTCTGAGCAAGTAGGAATTAAGTGCTACTTGCTTCCAGCCACGCCCCAGTTCACTTTGTTATACCGAGGAGCGAAGGACGGGGGATCTGGTTCATGGCAATGGCCAGCGAACGGCAGATTCCTCGGTGCGGATCTAACAGATTAGATCAGTAGCGATTCCTCTCCTCGTTCGGAAGGAGGTTGGGGGGGCGCGGCTTTCCCAACTCGGGACGCGCACTCGTTACAATGGAAGCATGATCCACGAAATCATTCCTGTTGGGCCGTTGCAATGCAACTGTTCAATCATTGGCGACGAAAGTACGCGCGAAGCCATGGTGATCGATCCTGGTGATGACATCGAGGATGTGCTGGCGATCGTCCGCAAGCATAATCTGCAAGTCAAGCAGATAGTCGTTACGCACGCCCATATCGACCACGTGGGCGGAGCCATGAAACTGCGCGCCGCAACCGGCGCGCCCATTCTGCTGAACCAGAATGATTATGCGTTGCTCAAGATGTTGGATGTGCAAGCCGCGTGGATCGGAGTAGCCAATCCCGGCAAGGTTGAAATCGATCGCAGCGTGACCAGCGGAGACAGCGTCACGGCAGGCGCGCATACAGCCAACGTTCTCTACACGCCGGGGCACACAGAAGGAAGCATCTGCCTTTACTTCCCTGCCGAAAAGAAGTTGATAGCAGGCGATACGCTGTTCGCCGGCTCCATCGGACGCACAGATCTACCAGGCGGGTCGCTGCAGAAGATCATGCAGTCGCTGCACGGCACCGTGCTCACGTTACCAGATGAAACCGTGGTTGTGCCCGGGCATGGACCGCAGACCACGATTGGCGACGAACGGGAGAGCAATCCGTTTCTGGTGAAGAGCTGATTCTATCTAGCACATTTGGCAATCGGGAGTCAGCAGTCAATATTCAGCAATTGGAGTATTCGGCGAGCGCCCTCGGCGAACTCCTCCTCGGGCGCGATCAGGCTCAGAACCAGATAACCATCTGCGGGGAAATCATAAAAATGCCCCGGGTGCACCAGCACTGACTTTTTTCTTAGCAGCTCCACGGCTAATTCTTCGTCCGTCTGGGTCACCGGAACACGCAGAACTGCATACCATCCGCCTTCGACAATCAATCGCTGACAAGCACGTTGGGCTGCGAGCTGACGATCGAGTTCCGCAAGATTGGTGCGTACACGATCGAACAGTTGCTCCTGAATGCTTTTTCTCTGGTCGAGCAGCGCCGGTACTGCCCATTGAATCGGCGCGTTCATCGAGAGATATGTATCAGCGATTACTTCCAGGTGAGCTGTGGCCTCTGAGAGCTGAGATTGTGGACCGCTGGCGGAGATCCACGCCACTTTCATCTGCGGCAGTGCAGAGATTTTTGACAATCCGCTCAGGGTAAATGTGAGTACGTCACCATCATCGGCGAAACTGCGGTGCGAGTTGTCATCGAGCGCGTAGTCGAGAAATACCTCATCCGCGATCAATGCCAGACCATGTTGCTGGCACAAACGACTGAGATGTTCGCGTTCGTGGCCATGCACGTAGGAACCTGTGGGATTGTTGGGATGAACCAGAACTATTCCCCGCGCGCGCTCACTTACAGCTTTCTCGAGTGAGTGAAAATCGATCTGCCAGCCGTGGTCGTAAATCAACAGGTACGGCACGAGCTTGACGTCCTGCAAATCGGCCAGAAACTCGAACAAAGGGTAACTCGGTTTGGGCACGAGGAGCTCGTCCCCGGGATTGCAAAGCAGACCAAAGACGAATGAATAAGCCTCGCTTGTGCTCGTGGTCAGAAAAAGCCGCTCCTGGTCGACCTGAATTCCATGTTGCGATTTGTAGTACTGCGCTATGGCACGCCTTGCCTCCATCAAGCCTTTTGGCTCCGGATCATAGTCCAGGGCACGAGGAGAAGCCAGGGCGGAAAGAATGGCCGCAGAATCGTAGGCCAGCCCTACTCGCGTCGGGTTTGAGACGGTGAGATCAAGGACGTAGGCTCCTGCCGCGCGAACCGCTTTCAACGCCTCTGTCAGGCGGTTGCGCTCAAGTTTCCAGTTGGTGCGGTGGGAGAACATCGGTTTGAATTTACGGTCTCATCATGACGGGGAGCACGGTGTTGTTGCTGGCGCACCCAAGCAACGGCATTAGCCGAGGCAGGTGGGAGTGCATGACCGGCACGCTGATACTTTAGCACTCCCATTGAATCCGCATTCTCATGATTAAACATCTATATAAGTGTGGCTTTGTTTATGTGGCTGTTCACAGTCCTGAGGAAGAACTGCGAGCCACAAGTCAGATGAAGGAGGTCCCATGAAGAAGTACTTGACGGTTGCAGTACTCGAATTGCTTGTTGCTTTCTTCAGCACTTGCAGTATCTTGGCGCAGGAATCGGCAAATGGAGTTCCGGTTCGCATCGTGGTAACAGTCGAGGCACATAAGGGTTCCAACTCTCCCGTCGTCAACCGCGAGGACGTTATGGTTTTCGAAGGGAAAGACCGCGATACGGTCACGGACTGGACCCCCGCGCAAGGCGAGCACGCCGCACTGGAGTATTTTTTGCTGATCGATGACGGTGCCAATACAAGCCTGGGAACGCAGTTGAATGACATCCGCAAGTTCATCGACGCCCAGCCGCCATCAACGGCGATTGGCGTTGCTTATATGCAAGACGGTATAGCACGGGTTGCACAGAATCCCACCACCGACCATGCGCAGGCGGCGAAGGCCTTGCGTCTGCCGATGGGACTGCTAGGGGTGAACGCGAGCCCGTATCTTTCTCTCAGCGACCTGGTCAAACGCTGGCCGGCGGACAATGCCCGCCACGAAGTGCTCATTATTTCTGACGGAATCGACTATTTGTATGGGGTTGGCGACTTTCAGGACCCCTATCTTGACGCAGCAATTGACGACGCGCAGCGCGCGGGCGTCGTTGTTTCGGCAATTTACACGCCCGGAGTTGGGCACTTCGGGCACAGTTATTGGCTGAACTATTGGGGCCAGCTTTATCTGTCGAAGGTCGCCGAGAAAACCGGAGGCGAGTCCTACTACATTGGTTTCACGGGTGCTCCGGTAACGTTTACTCCGTATCTCGATGACCAGGCGGAGCGCCTCATGCATCAGTATTGGTTGACGTTTCTTGCCAGGCCGCCGAAGAAAGCCGGACTTCAGAGAATAAAAGTCAAAACGGAAGTGCCGAAGGTGGATCTGGTTACGCAGGGAGAAGTTTGGGTCCCGGCAAGTCAGTAAGACGTCGGGTCACCGATGAGCATGCGCTGAACACAGAGCAAGCTTCAGATCGGTGTGACGAAGCGGTGCGTGGCGTCCTTGATCATCGCTACCCGTTCCGAGAGCGTGGCAGGTTTTATGGGAACGATTTCGAAGCCGAAGTCACGGTAGGTTTCTTCGTGGATCCGCTCGAAGCGTAACGTTTCTTCGAAGCTGATTCGCCGCGCCTCTGTTGGCGTGATAAAACCGAGGTTCTGTAAGAAGAAAACAGGCTTCTGAAAGATGCCGTTCCTTCTGACACGCTCCAATTCCTGGGAAAGCAGAGTGGTAATAGGACGCCCGAGATAACGGGCCAAGGCTGCGGTGCAAACAATCGAGCGATCGTGGAATTGTATGTCCACCGGCTCGAAGGACGCTCGGAGCTGGCGGATCTTCTGCAGCCTGGCAACCGCCTCGAGAAAAGACTCGCTCTTCCACGGTTCTGCGTTGCCCAAAGTCTGCTCCAGACTGATGATGTCAGTGGCCGCTTCCTCGACCACCCCAAAACCCTCAAGCTCTAATTGACGGAGCACCGATGTCTTTCCGCAGCCCGGCGCTCCGGTCAATATATAGCTCTTCATGAATTCCTTTCGGCGGTGAAACGGCGAGTCGGCGGTGACACTGCGAGTGGGTGTCAGGACTTTGCGAAAACCTCTTTATTCACGACATACGGCATCTTGGTAATGTCTCCGCCGTAGTTGCTTTCAAGAACGTCGATTAGCCCCTGAATGCAGCGTCCCGCCATGCCTTTGTTGGGATCGGTCGAGAGGCGGGTAATGCGCGCCGCGCTGGCGAAGTGAGGATAAAGCCGGCAGCGGTCAACGATTGCAGGATCGCGAAGGGGCGAGTCGGGGGGTAATGGCTCTTTCTCGTATACGTCGAGGGCTGCGCCGGCTATCCAATTCTCGCGCAGGGCTTTCACCAGGGCCACTTCGTCGACGACGGGTCCGCGCGAATCGTTGATTAAGAACGCAGTGGGTTTCATCATTCGCAATGTGCGCTCGTTGAAGAGATGATAGGTGGGGGTGGGGCTTTCGCCCGGGCGCAAAAGCGGCACGTGAATGCTGACAAAATCGGCGTGGCGCAAGCTGTCTTCGAAGGGAACATACTTGATCCAGTTTTTTTCTCGTGAAATGCCGCGCCCATGCCGCAGGCTCATCTCTTCCTGGATGGCGTTGATGTAGTTGTGGTTTTCGTAGGCCGGGTCGTAACACAAGATGTTCATATCAAAACCGGCGCATTTCTTGATCAGCGCCAGCCCGATTCGCCCGGTGCCGATCACGGCAATGGTCTTGCCGGTGACTTCATCCCCAAGAAACGGTAAATAGGGATGCCAATATCCCCATCGGTTGTCGCGCAGTAGTTGTTCGGCGGGCCACATCTTGCGCGCCAGCACACCCATCATGAAGAACGCGAACTCGGCTGTGGCCTCGGTGAGAACGTCAGGCGTGTGCGTGAAGGGAATCTTGTATCGGTTGGCATCCGCGCGGTTGATGTTGTCGAAGCCGACGGCATCCTGCGCGACAACCTTCAGAGTGTTCTTCCCTGCTTCGAAAATCTCGGCGTCGATGGGGTCGCGGAGTGTGGTAATCAAGCCATCGATACCCGATGTGACTTTCTCAACGATCAACTTTTTCGGCGGCGCTTCCGGCTGCGGATATACTTCGACGTCGTAGCCGCGTGCGCGCAGCAGATCAACGGCATCACTGCCAATGTCGCAGGTAGCAAATATGCGGAATTTCTTCTCCATGGTGTCCCCAATTGGATTGAATGCGGATAAACTCTTCCGAACACAGCGGCGATGGACTACTGAAAAATAGCATAAGTGAACCTATTTGGCCGGGCGCGAGCCTGGCGCGAGCTAGGAGTTTGCGGTTCAGTTAAGAGATTTTCTGCCGCCTTTCTGCCTACATGATGGTAAAGAAAGGAATGGCGAGCGCGACCACGCGGATGTGACTCGGCTCACAGACGGTTGTGAATCCTCCCGGTAGAGTCACTCCGATGACGTCTTCCTCTTAAGGGCAGGCCCTAACTATGGCGGCTATCGTTTCTCCTACAACCAATCGAGTTCTCAATTCCAACCTGGCACACAAGATTATGAGCGCGGAAGAGGCTGCCGCGCTGATCAAGTCTGGCGATCAGATCGGCATGAGCGGTTTCACTGGCTCTGGCTATCCTAAGGCAGTGCCGGTCGAGCTGGCGCGCCGCATTGCCGACGCGAACTTTCGCGGCCAGAAATTTCGTGTAAGTGTGTTTACCGGAGCTTCGACCGGGCCGGAGCTTGACGGCGCACTGGCCATGGCCGGCGGAATCAATCTTCGGTTGCCGTATCAGTCCGATCCCGAAACGCGCAAGCGTATCAACGCCGGTGAGATGGATTACATGGACATTCATCTCAGCCACGTAGCTCAGTTTGTCGAATACGGATTTCTAGGAAAGCTCGACGTAGCACTGATCGAAGTCACAGCAGTGCTCGAGGATGGCCGCCTGGTGCCGAGTTCATCAGTCGGCAACAACAAAACATGGATCGACCAGGCGGACCGCGTGATCCTCGAGGTCAATGCCTGGCAGTCGCCTGAGCTGGAGGGGATGCACGACATTTATTACGACCTGCAAGCACCCCCATGCCGCAAGCCGATTCCGCTCGTACATCCGGGACAACGCATCGGCACACCCTATCTTCAAGTTCCACCAGAGAAAGTTGCGGCCATCGTGCTGACCGATGCCCCTGACCGCAACACCCCGTTCAAAGCTCCGGATGAGGCTTCGCGGCGCATCGCGGGACACATTCTCGAGTTCTTGAATTGGGAGGTGAAAAAAGGCCGCATGCCCGCGAACCTGCTGCCGCTGCAATCCGGCGTCGGCAACATTGCCAATGCTGTCCTGTTCGGCCTGGCAGAGGGCAACTTCGAAGGACTGACCGCATACACCGAAGTGATTCAAGATGGCATGATCGTCTTGTTGAGATCAGGGAAAATGACGTCGGCATCGGCAACAGCATTCTCCCTCAGCCCGGAGAAGCTGGAAGAAGTCAACGTTGACATGGCCACTTACCGCGAGCGTATCGTTCTGCGCTCGCAGGACATTTCAAACCATCCCGAAGTAATCAGGCGCCTGGGTGTGATTGCAATGAATGGGATGATCGAAGCTGACATTTATGGCAACGTCAATTCCACGCACGTGTTGGGATCGCAAATTCAGAACGGGATTGGGGGTTCGGGCGACTTTGCACGGAACGGATACCTCTCGATCTTCATGGCGCCTTCGACGGCGCAACGGGGGAACATCTCTACGATTGTGCCGATCGTCTCGCACGTGGATCACACAGAACACGATGTGCAGGTGATCGTAACCGAGCAAGGACTGGCCGACTTGCGCGGTTTGTCGCCAAGGCAGCGGGCACGGCTGATCATCGACAAGTGTTCCAACCCGGATTACAGGCCGCTGCTGACTGATTACTTCGACCGTGCCGAGCGCCTTCCCTATGGCAAGCACACGCCCCATGTGTTGGGCGACGCGCTGAGCTGGCACAGCCGCTACTTGAAAACCGGAAGGATGCTACCACAAGACCCGGATTAGTATAGCTTGCGAGTGAATCTCGATTATGTTCATTCAAACTTCCAGCGCGTCGACTTGCTCTGAAAGTATTTTTCCCACATCCCGAAGACCACGCGAGGACGTACCGCGAAAACCGGTTCCTTCATCGATAGAATGTCATCTTCCAATCCGCTCATGTCGAACTTGTACTTGCGCTCATAAACCGGCAGAAATTTGTATCGCGCTGCAACATCGGCTATCTCGGCGATGCCTTCCACAATGACCGCCTCGTTTGCCTGCTCCGTGCAAACTACGCAGTTTTTGTTTTCGGCTAGATTGCGCGCCTTACGGGATTTGGCTCCGGTGCTGAACAGAAACCGGTTGTCCTGCCATAATCCCCAAACGACCATCGTATGCGGAGAGCCATCGGGTTTGACGGTAGTAATCCAATAGTTGTGCGATTTCTTTAGGCGTTGCTCTGCCCAGCTCCACGGAAGCAGGCCTTTTTTGCTCTCAGGAAAACCATAGCCGGGCGCATGCGGCCGGCTTGCGCGAGGAGTACGGCGGGAGTTCGATCGCGAACCGCTCACAGATTCTGTCGCGCCCACTGCTCTATCCGCTCCAGCGCCTGTTGCAAGTTCTCCATCGAGTTGGCGATGCTGAATCGGAGATAACCTTCGCCATATTCACCGAATGACGTGCCCGAAAGCGCGGCCACGCCCGCCTGCTCGAGCAGCGCATCCGCTAGCGGTTTCGACTTCCATCCCGTCTTGGTGATGTTGGGGAAAACATAGAAAGCGCCATGCGGCAGGCGGCAGGAGAATCCCGTAATTTTATTCAGCCCGGTCACAAACACATCGCGCCGACGCTTGAACTCGGCGCACATGTGATCGACCGAGCTCTGATCTCCGCTCAGCGCCTCGACGCCCGCCTTTTGCGTAAAGCTGGCAGTGCATGAGTTGGAATTGGTCATCAGGCGCGTCATCTGCCCTGCCAAATCCGGGCGCATGACCCCATAACCCATGCGCCAGCCGGTCATGGCGTAAGTCTTCGAAAAACCATCCAGCAGAATCGTGCGCTCCTGCATGCCCGGCACCGACATAATCGAAAAATGCTCGCCTTCAAAAAGCAGCCGGCTGTAAATTTCATCGGACAAAACGAAGATATTGCGATCGCCGATAACTTTGGCCACCTGTTCGACGTCACGGCGCGGCATCACGCCGCCGGTGGGATTGTGCGGCGAATTCAGGATGATCACCTTGGTGCGATCGCTGATCAGCTCGGCGAGTTCATTGACATCGACCGAAAAATCGCGCTCTTCGCGAAGTTGAATGGGCACCGCCCTGCCGCCAACGTAGTGGATCATTGACTCGTAAATCGGGAAACCGGGGTTGGGGTAAATGACCTCATCTCCTTCATCGATTAACGATAGAATCGTGAAAAAAATAATCGGCTTGCCTCCCGGCACAACCACGACTTCCTCGGGCGCAACCTCAACGCCGCGGGTGCGGCTGATGTAATCGGCGATAGTTTGGCGGAGTTCGGGAAGGCCGGCGGCGGGGCCATAGTGAGTCCAACCACTCTGTAACGCGTTGACACCGGCTTCGACTATGTTGGGGGGAGTGGCGAAATCAGGCTCGCCGATTTCGAGGTGAATGATGCTTCGTCCCTGGCGCTCGAGGGCACGGGCTTTATTCAGGACTTCGAAAGCGGTTTCCGTGCCCAGCCGCGACATGCGGCGGGCGAGTAGCAATTCGTGTTGTGTGGTGGGGGACATGAGAACCGATGCTCCTATGAGGGCCCAAACGCACACATTATACGCTGGCGCGGCGCGCCCGCACGGCCCCAAGCGCGTGCCGGCACGCTTCCTGAAGTCCAGCGGTCCATGTTCTCAAGGCAAAACTAAGTGTACGACCTGGAAGCCCGGGATTCATCGCCCTGTGTTTCGAAAAAAAAACGCAGTGCTATAATTCTGGCCGTTTTTAAGCCCCTGCGCAGAGCAATTAAATCCTCGGAAAAGGCACAGCAATGAATTTCAGCCGCATCGCTCTTGCCGCTGTTGGCGGTTTCGTCTCCTACTTCCTTCTCGGTACTCTGGCATTCGCCCTTTTTCCTCTCCGCGACGAGATTCAGAAATACCCTGCGGTCTACCGCGACCAGCAAGGCATCATGAAACATATGCCCGCAGGAATGGCCGCGATGTTCCTTGCGATACTAGCGTTGGCCGTGATTTATGCCATGCTCTACCGCGATGGTCGGGGCATTTGGCAGGCGGTGATTTTCGGAGCGCTGATAGGGGTTTATTCGGTGGGGTCTTTCGTGGTTCACAACTACGTCAACCTCAATATTGGATTGACGCTCACTCTGCAACAAGCAGTTGTCTATTTCTTGGAGTGGACGCTGACCGGCCTCGCCATCGGGCTGATCTATCGTCCGCTGCCGCATTGACGTTGGGACAGTTCTGGCGAAAGTCGTTCCTTCGTGGTTAGCCCGGAAAAGCTATTAGAACACCCGAGAGAAATTATTCCGAAACGCTGTGCTCTTCGTTCTGCGAGCGCAGAATGCGGTCGACCGAGTAAGGCGCGCGATGCCGCGGTTGATGATAGTGCCGCACCTGCATCTCGCCTAACAGGCCGATAGCGAGCAAGTTTAGTCCGCCGAGCAGAAGACCGAGCGCCAGCATCATCAAGGGTCCGTGCGAGGCCATGACGGGAACGTGGCGGAGGAATTTTTCCACGCCCAACCAGGCTACGAGTCCGCTGCCAAGAAACATGCTGATCACACCTAAGCTGCCGAAGAAGTGTAGCGGACGGGACAGATATCGCAGCAAGAACCGGATCGTGATGAGATCGAAGAACACGCGGAACGTCCGCGATATCCCGTAATGCGAGATTCCCCGCTCGCGATTGACATTCCGGATCGGAACTTCACAAATTGACGCCCCATACCACGACGCCAGCGCTGGAATGAAGCGATGCAGTTCGCCATAAAGCGGGACCTGGTCGAGCACTTCCCTGCGATATGCTTTAAATGTCGTACCGAAGTCGTGAATATCAACCCCGCTCAGTTTGGCCATCAGCCAGTTGGCTGCGCGCGAAGGGATGCGCCGCATCCAGAAGTTATCGACGCGATTCTTGCGCCAGCCGCTCACAATGTCGTAGCCGGCTGCAATTTTTTCGAGGAATACAGGAATGTCCGCTGGATCGTGCTGCAAATCGCCGTCCATGGCGATAACGTATTCGCCGCGCGCATGGTCGAAGCCGGCGGCCAGGCCGGCGGTCTGTCCGAAATTGCGGCGCAGTTTGACCACAGTCACGCGGCTGTCGACCGCCGCGATCTCGCGCAGCATCGGAAATGTGTGATCGTTGGAACCGTCATCCACCAGAACAATTTCGAAGCTCTCGCCCGCAGCCTCCATCACAGCTTTCAGGCGGTCATAGAGATCGGTGACGTTCTCTTGTTCGTTGTGCAGCGGGACGACGATGGAGTACTTGGGCACAGAATTTGATTATAACGTGAACGTGCGCGGGCAAAGCGGGAAATTCGAGCGGGGATTAACCTTCAGGATGTTGCCGGGGCAGGGGCCAGGCGTATCGGTACCGTCGGGGTTTCTGGCTACCTCCACAGCAACTGGTGCGTCTAAAGCCTCAAAATACTGAACTTTGCTCGCTGCAATTCGCCCAAGGATTAGAGGAAAGTTATGAGCCATGCGACGACCGTACAGTCTCTCACCCAAACAAAACTGCCTAGCGAACCGGGTCAGGGCCAACAAGGATCGTGGCTAGCGCGAATTGCGCGCGACCGCGTCGTCCAGATCGGAATTGCGGCCTGGATTCTCTTTTCGGTTTCGATCCCGCTGCTGGGGCACGGCGTGGTCCCTTTCGATCAACCGGACTTGGCACGATCTCCGTATGCAATGCGCGTATGGAGCGAGATTCTCGGGCCCATATATTCTCTGATCCTGATCGCTGTGATCTTTGCCCTCACTCAGGGCCGTTCGGTCGATGTGGGGACTCGCGTTCCTGATGCAACCACAGCTAAGCGCGAAACGTTAGCTGTTCTCGTATATGGCGCGCTGGTGCTGATTGCGGGACAGTTTCTAGGGCGATGGCTTGGCCTGCACGGCCTGGGACTGCACCTTTCGGGCAGCATGTTCGGCTTGAGCGAGGAAGTAACCCGGGGCGAGGTATACGCGTGGTCCATCTACAACTTCGTTTTTTATGCGCTGATTCCCTACTGCGTGTTCCGGTGGAGGGGTTACTCGAACGAACAGCTATGCCTGAGGTCGAGCAATCTGGGTAATGACATTCTGGTGATAGTGGGCGTGCTGGGGGTTGGGCTGGCCGGCGACCTTCGCGGGAATCCCATTTGGCAATTGAGCGGGCATCAGCTTGCAGTGGGCAGCAGCATTGCGTTCACCGCTTCGCTATTCGGTACCGGCCTGCCGATCATGATCTTTCTGACCTCCATCCTGGTTCCACGCTACAAGAAGCTGACGGGCTCGACGGCGGCGACGGTAGTGCTGGGCGGATTCACTTATGCGGCCCTCCATCTCTCTGAGTACTGGACCCGCTATGAGTCGGGCGCGCACGCTGTTCTGTCAGTGAGTTTCATTATGCTGCTGTTCGGCGGGCCGGGGATGGTGAAATCCTATTTGACGCAGAGAACCGGCAATGCCTGGGTACATCTTTGGGGGTACCATGCGATCTGGCCGCACGTCACCGATGACACCGGTGTCTTCGTCAAGATTTTTCAGATAGGGCGGAGCTAGGTCCCGCACCGCTTGTGGTCAACCCTGGTCTTTGAGCTTCAGCCGCGATTTGTTCTCTTCCAGGAACTTGCCCAGGTCTTCAGACGCGCCGAGCAGACGTTTCCATTGTTCGTAATATAGTGTGACGGGGAAGCGGCCCAGTCCATAGACGCTGACACCTCCCTTGTCGCCTACTTTGAAAGTGAGTTCGCCGCTGCGCTTCTTGCCCTCGACTTCTTTTTCCAATTGCGCCAGACGCGCCTTGAGTTCTTCGTAGGTTGGCTCTGCCATGAATGCTCCTCGGGTTCAACAGGGATAGGACATGATAAGGAGAACGGGTCTTTCAGACAAGCCGCAGGCTGCCTGATGCAAGCTTTGCGAGCGCCAAACCATACAGGCGGAAGAATTGAAAGGCCATGCGTACCATACCACCAGAGTTAACTCATTGCCCATTGCGCTACGTCGAGTAATCGTTATAAGCTGAGTGGAACTCGGCCATATGTGGGAAACATGCGTCTGACTGCCAGATGGATGACGTGGCTGTGCCTGTCGCTCATGTTGTGGGCGACCGTCGTCGAGTCTACTCATAGTCATGCCAATCAGCGGGACAGCGCATCCTGCTCGATCTGCATCGTCGCGCA
>JASIEN010000415.1 GCA_030045935.1 Candidatus Sulfotelmatobacter sp. | reverse complement strand
TTGCGTTTACAATTTTCTGTTTCCGCTGGCAACCGGCCAACTGAGAAGCCCTGCTGCAAACTGACAAGCCGATTTCCGTTGCCGTAGTTGGCGTAGGCGTTTTCGGACGCAACCACGCCCGCGTCTACAAAGAACTCGAGCAGCAGGGTGAGCCGGTGCGGCTGGCAGGCTTGGTCGATCCCAATCTGGATCGAGCAGATGCGGTTGCGCGCGAGTTCGGCTGCCGGGCCTTTGGCTCGGTCGAGCAGATGCTGACCACGCACAGCGAAATCCGCGCCGCCTCGATTGCTGCGCCCACAGTGCATCACCTCAGCATCGCACGCAGTCTGATGGAAGCCGGGCTCGACGTGCTGATCGAGAAACCTTTGGCTGCCTCGCTGGCAGAAGCCGACGAACTGGTGCAGATCGCGTCGCGGAACAAATGCATCGCGCAAGTCGGACATCTGGAGCGCTTCAACCCTGCCGTCCGCGCCACGATCCCGCTGCTCTCCCAGCCGATGTTCTTTGAAGTTCACCGCCTCAGCGTTTTCACGCCGCGCTCGCTTGACGTTGATGTCGTGCTTGACCTCATGATCCACGATCTCGACATCGTATTGTCTTTTGTGGATTCTCCGGCAAAAGAAGTGCGTGCGGTCGGTCTGCCCATTCTTTCAGGCAAAGTCGACATTGCCAATGTACGCCTCGAATTCGAATCCGGATGCGTGGCCAACCTCACGGCCAGTCGCGTCTCTACCGAGCGTGTGCGCAAATTGCGGTTCTTTCAGCCCCACCAATATCTTTCCATCGATTACGGACGCCAGGAGGTCCTCGTCTTCACCGTCGGCGCCGATGGAAAAACGGGTGGGTTTCCCACTGCGAATCCGCACATTCAGGTGGCGAAGCCGCCGGTCACTGCCGAAGAACCTTTGCATGCCGAACTGAAATCGTTTCTCCATGCCATCCGTGACCGATCAAAGCCCCTGGTCGGTCTGGAAGACGGCCGCCGCGCCCTCGACCTCGCGCTGCAAATCCTGGCCGCAATCCGGGAGCACGGAAACAAAGTGGGCTTCGCCACCATCGCTCCCAGCCGCCAGTAATTTGTAAAGCAAAAACAGGCCTTACCTCTCTAGATACGGCTGAACGCTGATAGCTGCTTTTACAAATGTTTACGAATGCGACTGCTGCACAATTAGTCCTGCTGCACTATTAGTAAAGAGCCAAATCGCGCAAAAGATGCGACAATAAAAGTAGTTTTGTCCGGTCGCGTTGCTGGGGATTTCCGGCTCTATGCCGCATGCAACGCAGCGCAGGGTACGTGTCTCTAACGGACAAGCCGCGTTCATGCCGATTACGCAGATTCCATTCCAGGACCCGGTAGCTCCTCCGGAGAAGCCGCAGCCCGAACAACTCGGGCTTTACGATCGCCAGGGTTGGGAAACCGCTTACCGTGCATTCGATGAAGATGCCAGTGTTCCACACCTCCTCATCCAACTGCAGGACGATCTTGCCCGCTCGCGCCGGCGTGAGGCTGCGTGGATTTCCATCATCTTCCATTTACTGTTGATCATTTTCATCGTCAAGTTCGATACTCTGGAAAAATATATTCCCTGGTTGCATCAGATCAGAGTGGCGGTTCGAAGCAACCCCATGGACGGCAAATCGATCACCTTTCTGGCCCTTCCACCGGACGCGCAGAAAGTAACTGAAAAACCGAAGACAAACATTATTGGGGACAAGGACCGCATCGCGACTACCCGCAGGCCAGAACTTGATCCCAAGGAACTGCGAAAAATTCTGCCCAGCCCGCCACCCGGTCGTCCTGGCATAAGCTCGCCCCAGGCCGCTCCACAGGCGCCAGGACTACAGGCGCAAGCTCAGCCGGCACAGCCTCCGCAACCTAAGATGCAGCCGGAGCAGAATCAGGAGACTGCGAAACTGCAGATTCCGCCGCGACCGAATGCTGCGAACGTGTTCAAGAAGTACGCCGCGCCGGAATCAGCCGGTTCGCAGATTGCCGAGGCTGAGCGTGGCGTTGCTGAGGGGCGCGGTAAAGCCCCAGGCGATGGCGGCGATTTTGGCTTGGGAACCCCCGCTCACGGCCGCCAGTATGGCAACCTTGAGATTCTCAGCGACACGATGGGCGTCGATTTCGGCCCCTATTTGCAGCGCATCCTTCATGACGTGCGCGAGAACTGGTACGCCGCTATTCCTGAGTCCGCGCAGATGAAAAAAGGCAAACTCGCCATTTATTTTGCCATTACGAAAGATGGGCGTGTGGCGGGCATGAAGCTGCTCGCCAGTTCAGGCGATACTCCTCTCGATCGCGCCGCCTGGGCCGGTATTACCGGATCAGACCCATTCCCTCCCCTGCCGAGCGAATACACCGATCGCGGAGGGCAATATTTGGAGCTGACCTTCCGCTTCTATTACAACCCGTCGAAAGAAGACCTGGAATGAACCCGGTGCGGCGGCTCTTAGCGAAATCTGGAACTGGACAGCCCCTTCGACGCGCTTCGCTTGCTCAGGGCAGGCTTAACACCGGCGGCTGTCCCTACATGGTCATTGCCGATTCCGACGCCCTAGCTCTTCCCTAGCCGGATCGATCCATCCCCGGTGTGAATCGTTATCAGATTTCCGCCGCCGTTCAGCTTCCCGTGCAGATCGTTGGAGCGGAACTTGCCTTCGGTGCTGACCGGCACGTCCAGATCGATGTGTCCATCGCCGGTGTGCAGGTCGACGTCCGCCGCCAAACCATCCGGAATTTCGAGAGTCACTGAGCCGTTGCCGCTCTCCAACCGCCAGCTCGTGGCCAGCACCGATCCCGGCAG
>JASIEN010000414.1 GCA_030045935.1 Candidatus Sulfotelmatobacter sp. | reverse complement strand
AGCATTTGATGGTGGAATTAGCTGGCTGATCAACCACTACTCCTCCAACCTGGGGTGGGAAGAGAATCCGCGGTACCGCTTGGGGAAGTCTTTTCCCGGCCTGACATATCAAACTTTGTTTGTTTTGGAGCGAGCACAGCTCGTGCCCGGACGTAACGCATTTGCCAATACCGCGGCGTATAAGCAGATCAAGCAGGAGTTCAAGAGCACCATCAACCCCGCCGAAGTAAGCGACCTGAAGCCAGTGCCCACGGAATACAACGTTATCGCGGGATACCCCTGCGGCGTGGATGTCCTCGCGTATCCTTGGCTGCTCTCTGTCCTGCCGGTGTTGATTCAGGACCCGGATGTTCCTGCCAACGATCGCCGGTACTTGCGGGGACTACTTCAGCACGAAGTCGGCAAAACGGTTAACCTGCCCAACGAACTACTTCACGCAGAGACGTGGCAGGTAGCGGAGGACTTGATTGGCGTATCTAACTTTATCGCTTTCGGACAAAAGCGGAGGTAAGAGCTAGCGGACGTTTCGCCATTCAACTTTTCTTGATAATGACGTGAGTTGCCTTTTCTCCGGCGACGACCTTCACAGGTTTGTAGCCCAGTTGATGAAGGTTTATGCCGTGAAACAGAGCTTCGCCCTCGCCTAGAAGTACCGGGGTCACTGCCAAATGCAGTTCATCGATTTGGCCGGAGATCAGATATTGACGAATCACGGAAACACCCCCGATTCGAATTTCTTTGCCATTCGCCGCAGCTTTCGCCTTGCTCAGCGCGGAGTCCGGCCCGTCGGTGATGAAGTGGAAGGTTGTGCTGCCCTCCATCTCCAGGCTTGCGCGCCCGTAATGCGTCAGCACAAAGACTGGATTATGGAAGGGGGGATTAGCGCCCCACCATCCCTTCCAGCTTTCTCCTGAAGCCTCATCTTTCCATGATCCGCGCACCGGGCCAAACATGTTGCGGCCGATGATATACGCGCCCACATTCTCAAACGAGGCAGCCGCGAAGTCGTTATCAATGCCGCGCGCGCCACTGCTTTGGCCAATCGTCTTGAATGCTTCCATCTCCCGAATCCAGCTGCTTTGACCAGTCATCCTCTTGAAAACTTCCGTCTGGAAGAACCAGTCATGCATTTCGAGACCGCGCACGCCAATGGGATTCTGCAAGTCCTGCCGAGGACCCGCGCCGAAACCATCGAGTGAAACGGAAAATGCCGCAACTTTGACTTTAGACATGGGCTTGTTCGTTGTAGATTGTATCCGCGCCGAGCGATACTCGCCACGCCGAAAACGGAAAAGGCCACGCCCCGTCGAGATAACGGAAATCAAAATCCGACCCTGTCGCAAAGAACGCGACAAGGGTGGGGCAACCTCGCCAGTGTGTCATGCGAAAGGATGGGCTGGCCCCCAGAGCAGCGGCGACTCAGGCCGCCCGATCTGCAGCAGACAAGCGCACCTCCGCGTCCTTTCGCATCAGCACCCTGAATACAAGAATATGCGTGACCAGCAGAAGAGGAACTCCCAGGATCGGAAGGAAATATACCGCGCCCAATAATCCTGGCGTGTCGGCCAGCGAAATCCGGTTGCCCTGGTAAAACGCATTCAGCAGGTCAGCGGTACCGACTATATTGAAGATCCAGACCAGAGGCACGGCCAACCTGGTCTTGAGCGCGGCAAGCGCGATGAGGGCCAAGGTTGCAGCTGCCAGATCGCCACAGGCGAGTCCGCGAGCGAATACGGTTTCGGACAACTCGGGAGACGCGACCCCAGGGATCAAGGCCGCGAGGCCGATGTACCTGAACCCGTGCAGCACGAGGATCGGCCTGAACGCTTCCGCTGGTTCCCGCTTGCTCATCGTCGGCCAAATGTACTGCGCGGAGAAAACGCTCCACGCGAGAAGACCGAACGCCACAGTTATGCCCCAGACCAGAGGGATCGGCATGATTCGCTCCTTTACTCGCCGGCCTGTGAGGGTCCAAGCGGCGAGCGAGTCATCTGATGATTTGACGTGAGTGGGAGACTCTTGTGAGGAATTCCTCGCCGGCAACAGCGGACGAACGCATACACGACGTTATGTTCAGCGACGACGCGCTGAGCGTTTCGCTGAACCGCGCACGATACAATCAATGGTGATTGAGAACCGGGCGCGGTTCCTTGAGGCTTGGGATGAGTTCTTCGGCAATCACGACGGATGAGCGAGTGCTGGACGTCGCATTCACCGACGACGCGCTGAGCGTTTCTCTCCACGACGGGCGCGTGATAAGCGTACCGCTCGTGTGGTATCCGCGGCTGCTTAACGCTACTCCATCGCAGCGCAAGTCGAGGCGCTAAGAAGGCGTGAGCGAGCGTTCTTTTGCTCGCGGGAGCCTTCTGCTGAAATCCTGAGCGTTTTTCGCGAAGGAACCCGCCGGCGGAGGCTACGGCATCCACTGGCCCGACGTTGACGAAGACCTCAGCACCGAAGGCCGCAAGAACCTGCCCTGAGCGGGGTCGAGAGGCTACTGTGCCAAATACCGCGCGACATAAGCGGCGGTTCCAGCCGTGAACCCTTCGTTCACACTCGTGTTCCCCACGGCGACGATCTTGCCATCGCTCTGGATCAGCAATCCGTTTACGTAGGAATACACGCTCGAACCTTCGCTGACCAGAGTTATGGTGGTCACCAATCCGCCCGTCCCAAAAGAAGTATCGAGAAGCCCCGCGCTGGTAAACCGCGCCAGGCCAAAAGCCGAGTTGAAGCCCTGGTTCAGTGCGCCCTGCGCGGCCGCTCCACCCGCCACCGGCTCGCCATTCTCCTGTACCGCGATCGCAAAAGCGCCCGAAAGCGGAGCACCGGTCCCAAAGTCCGCAACCGCCACGCCACCGCTGCCAAAACTCTTAACGATAACGCCATTCGCGTTGTATCGAACCACTCCGAACCCCACGTCATTACTGGCCGGGGCCGCATTGACCTTGCTTGTCAACGAGCCCGCCACCACGATGTCGCCGTTCGCTTCCACCAGTAACGCCGAAGCCGAAGCCACCGACGCCGCGCTCCCCGCCGCCCCGAACGTCGTATCGAGCGTCCCGTTGGAGTCGTAGCGGCTGATGGTCCCGGACTGCAAGGCCGGTGTCGGCGTACTGCTGCCGGAGGCAACCAGTATCTTGCCGTTCTTCTCTACCGCGATCTGCGTCGGACCCGAAGTGGCGATCGGCCCAGGATTGGCCAGGTTCACCAGCCCGCCGCTGCCAAAAGTTGTATCGAGTTGTCCCTGGCCGGTGAAACGCGCCAGCAGATTGAAATAGCTCGACGCCACCAGAATCGATCCGTCGCTCTGCAGGGCTAGCGCCACAGACTGCGGGCCGGTCTGGTTATAAGGTGTAAATGCGATAGCGGTGGTCGTGGTAAACCCTCCGCTTCCGAACGAGGTATCGAGCGTGCCGTTTGCTTCCACTCGCGCCAGCTGTACAAAATTGACGTAGGTCCCGTTCGAAAACCCCTGCGTGACCGCAGCCGCAACCATCTCGCCGTTGGGCTGAATCGCCATGGCATAAAATCCTAAGGCGGCGAGTTCAGTGCTGGGCTGGAGATTCGCGACTCCATTCGTTCCGAAGCTGGTGTCGGCCGAGCCGTTGCTGTTCAGGCGAATCAGCGTGTCATATACCTGGCTGTTTGTAACTCCTTCGCCGGCGAGCACGATCTTGCCGTCGCTCTGCAGGGCCGAGGCCGTTGCCGCCCGCAACGAAGTCGCTGCAATTCCACCAGTGCCAAACGTCGGATCGAGAGAGCCCGCCTGCGCAGCCGCATAACCTGCGGCGCAGATGAGCGCAGCAAAAGCCAAGAAAGACAACACCAGCTTGCTCGTACTTGCCATAATTTTCTCCCTCATTGGAATATTGTCCGGGCGGTCGCTGCCGCGAGGGCGCAACGAGCATCCACGATACAGCCGCTGAGATGTGTCACTGGTTTGTAAAACTCTTGTCAAATCGTGGGCTCGCCCATCACTGGCTGGGGCGGATGCCGAAACCTCACGGCACCTGAGTGGCAAAGGTTACGAAATAGGGTGCCCTATCCTTGCCGCGTTCCCGGCGGCGCGGAGTCGAAGGGGTGGGAGTTTTTGACTTCCGATCCCCGAGACAGAGAATCCGACAGTGGTTGAAGGGCCGTGGAATCCCACCCTTGCGCAAAAAGCGCGCAAGGATGGGCACCCGGCGAAAGCCCGCAGCCGAAATTCTGAGCGTTCCTCGCGAAGGAAGTATGGAGGGTGTAACGATTTGGGCCGTAAGAGCACTATGTCTATCGAGAGCTGGCCGTCACCTCAAAGGACATGGTTGGAACTAGAATTGGTTGCCGTCCGG
>JASIEN010000413.1 GCA_030045935.1 Candidatus Sulfotelmatobacter sp. | reverse complement strand
ACATCGTGCCTGGCTGTGGCTGCGGGACGTGGAAAAACTTTGCTGCCGTCATCGCGGATTTTGTGGCAGATCTGATTGTGTTCACCATCAACTTCAGGAGCGTGGTTGGATTGTTCGGCGGGATTCTGTGCCAACAAAGAAAGATCGATCGGACAACCTGCCGATACCGCTCCTGCCACCACAAACTTGATAAAGTCTCTGCGATTCGCGCTCAAGCTACGCCTCCTTCCAACGCAGTAACGACTTCGACCTCGGCTTCGGCGGGCGCTTCACCCCGAACCCGCAGGCGATACCAAAACACGATCGCAAGCAGTGAAAATAAAAATATGATGGTCGAGACGGCATTGATTTCCGGGGTAATGCCGCGGCGCAGGCGTCCCCAGATTTCCAGCGGCAAAGTATTATCGCGGCCGATCAGAAAAAAACTGACCGCGATCTCGTCCATCGATAGAGTGAAAATCAGCAGAGCGGCCCCGATCATTGGCAGCTTCAGATTGGGCACCGTGATTCGCCAGAATGTCTGCCAATAATTAGCCCCGAGATCGAGAGAAGCCTCCTCTTGGGCACGGTCGAGCTTTTGCAGGCCGGCGAAAACTTCAGTCGTGGCCACCGAAATCAGCGCGGTTCCATGTCCGAGCACGATGGTCAACAGGCTCAGCTTGATTCCGAAAACATTGAACAGCATCAGCAGCGAAAGGCCGGTGATAATTCCAGGCAAAATCAAGGGCAGAAGAACCAATCTGCGAAATAGAGCCTTGCCCGGAAATTGCGCGCGCTCCAGGGCCAGAGCCGCGGGCACGCCGAAGCCGAGCGCAATGACCACCGCTGCCAGCGCGACGTACAAGCTGTTCAGCACCGCGTCCCAGATCGGGCCATCCGCAAAAAGTGTGCGGTACCAGTCGAGCGTTAAATGATGTGGAGGAAAACCACCGACTCCCTCGCCGTTGAACGAATAAAGAACGAGAACGGCAATGGGAAGGTAGAGGAATGCGAATACTGCCAGAGCATGGAACAACAACCAGCTTGGGCGCGAAGTGGCGTTGTGCCGCTTCATGCATAGCTCCATTTCTTTTCCAGCCGCTCGGAGAGGAACAACAGGCTTACCACCAGCAGCAACATGCAGAACGAAATGGCCGCACCCAGCGGCCAGTTGTAAGCGGCGCCAAACAAGCTGACGACGATGTTTGAAATCATGATGCCGCTCGGACCACCCAGAAGCAGAGGTGCGAGAAAATCACCGAGGCTCAACACGAATGCGAAGGTGGCGCCCGCAACCACGCCGGGAATCGAGAGAGGAAAGATGATTTTCCAGAATGTCTGTCCAGGGCTCGCCCCCAAATCGTGCGAAGCCTCAACCAGATTGTGGGGAATGTGCTCGAGTGCAGCGTAAATCGGCAGAAAAGCAAACGGCGTGTAGATGTGCGTCAGGGTCAACACCACGGCAAAGGGGCTGTAGAGGAGGAACTCCAGCGGATGCTTCGTCACGTGTACATACTGCAGCAGGGTGTTCAGAACGCCGTCGGAACCGAGAATGGTTTTCCATGCATACGCCCGTACCAGATAGCTGACCCACAGCGGAATGATCACCAACTGGTAGAGCAAATCTTTTTTCTTTCCTCCATAGAAGGAAAGAAAATATGCGAGGGGATAGCCCAATAGCAAAGAGAAGATGGTTACCCGAGCCGCAATCCACATCGAGCGCAGCAGGGTTTGCCAGTAGACATCTACACGGGCGAGTTCGCCGTAATTGCTCAGGTTCCACGAATGCACGATGATCTGCGCCGGCGAAACTGACCAGAAGCTATAGCAGAACATCAGGAGGTACGGCGTCAACAAGAATGCCGTCACCCACAGCAAGGGTGGAAGTGTGACCGCCGCCTTATAACCCCGAGAGAACATCAGATTCTTTCCGGAGACTCCCGCACTGGAATCGCATCTTCCGCCGAAAACTCGAGTACGATGTCGCCAGTGACGCCGCTTCGGCCCGCTGGAATTCGAACGGTCAGGGTGATGCCGTCGGCGCAGTGCACGCGAATCAATTCGGTCGCGCCATGAAACGCCCGATGCACGACGCTTCCGCGCACGCGGACGGTAGTCGGAGATGCCGGTTTGTCCGAACCCAGCCGTAAATTTTCAGGCCGCAAAGAAAACTGGGCCGGGCCGTCGGGCAATGCAACTGGCCACTGCAACGATCCACAGCATGCGATGCCCGCGCGCACTTCCGCTTTCAACAGATTGGTGTGGCCGATGAACTGTGCCACATACGCGGTTGCGGGACGACTATAAATGTCGCGCGGGGTCGCCACCTGCTCCAGTTCGCCGGAGCGCAGCAGGGCGATCCGGTCCGACATCACCATGGCTTCTTCCTGATCGTGGGTGACAAAGATGAATGAGATGCCCACTTCGCGCTGAAGCGATTTCAATTCCATTTGCATCTGGCGGCGCAGATTGGCATCGAGCGCGGATAACGGTTCATCGAGCAACAACAGCCGTGGACGGTTCACCAGCGCGCGCGCCAGCGCGATGCGTTGCTGCTGGCCGCCGCTGATCTTTGCCGGCTTGGCTTTTGCAAACGGTGACATCTTGACTTTTTCCAGCGCCTCGCCGACCCGCGCCCTGATTTCAGCTTCCGGGCGCTTCGCTACTCGCAGACCGTAGGCTACGTTTTCTTCAACCGTGAGATGTGGAAACAAGGCGTAATGCTGAAAGACAGTGTTTACGCGCCGCCGGTAAGGAGGAAGTCGATCGAGCCGCTCCTCAGCCATCCATACCTCGCCAGAACTCGCGGTTTCGAATCCGGCAATAATGCGCAGCAAAGTGGTTTTGCCCGAGCCGCTTTCGCCCAGAATCGTGAGAAATTCGCCTTCGGCTACGTCGAGGGAAATGTCGCGTAGGACGACATTCTTGCCGAATGCCTTGGCCACTTTGCGAATAGTGAGTAATGCCGCCCCGGATTGCTGTTTCACTCCAGCAACGCGGGGCACCGTCATTTCAGACGCAGTCATTGATGAAAGGAATTCAGGCCGATTACCCAGAAAAAGGCCCTTCCATTAATCTCGCAACCCGGTACTCGGAACGTGGTACTCGCAACGCTACTGCGCGGCTTTCACCTCGTTCCAAATCTCGTTATACTTCGCCCGCCGTGGCACATTTTGCCAGAAGTAAATCCGCTTCTGATATGTATCGACATCATCCAGGTGCAGATTCTTTACTTCCTGCGGTGTCATGAACTGCGCGGCTTGCGGATTCGCGGGCGTATACCCGGTCACATCCGTAACTTTCTTTTGTGTCCCGGCCTCAATCATGAACTCCAAGAATTCCTCTGCCAGTTCTTTATTTTCGCTGCCGGCGGTGATCATCAAATGGTCGATCCAGCCGGTCGTGTTTTCTTTTGGGATCGTCTCGCCGACGGGAAAATTGATCTTGCGCAGCTGGTTGGTCATGAGCGGCCAACCCATCGCCGCCACGACCTCATGGTTTTGAAAAAGATTCGTCAATTCCCCGCCAGTCGACCAGATTTTGCGAATGTTCGGTTTCAGGTCGAGCAATTTCTTCTTGACTGCGCCGAGTTGTTCGTCCGAGAGGTTGTAAAGTTGCGACGGATCGGGCTTGTCAAATCCCAAGACCTGCGCGGCCATGTAGACAGTGGAAAGATCGTCCCATACCGAAATCCTGCCGCGATACTTTGGATCCCAGAACACATTCCAGCTCTCGGGCGGCTGCGGAAAAACTGTTGTGTCATAAATCAGTGGGTCAGGCCCCCACATAAACGGAACGCCAAATATTTGGCCCTTAGAGTGCACCAGCGGCAGGGAAGTGAGCTGCGGAGAAAGCTGAGAATAGCTGGGAATTTTCGAGAGGTCGAGCGGCGCCGCAAGTCCAGAGATTACAATCGAGGTCGCCACATCGCTTGACGGAGAGATTACATCATAATTTCCCGCACTGCCTCCCCTAAGTTTGGCCACCAATTCATCGCTCGATCCCATGTAGGAGGCGGAAATTTTGCAATGATGCTGATCTTCAAACGCCTTGACGTAGGAGGGATCGGCGTAACCCTCCCAGACCAGAAGATTCAATGTCGGCATCTTTCTGGTGCATGAACCGGCGAACAGAATAAGTGCAAACAAAGAAAGCACCGCTACCGCGCGCCGTACCTTCATTCTTCCTCCTTGAACTCGAGACGGGGCCGAACCCTGCAAGCGAGGCGAAGCTCAGAACGTGGGCGGTGTGTTTACCCACAGTACCCAGGTTTCGCCGCGCCCACGATTTTTCCAATGATGCGGCATCGAGCTCTCAAAATAAAAACTATCGCCGGTTTTTAGACGATATTCTTTCTCGTGCAGAGTGATGTCCAACGCTCCACGTAGAACGTACAAGAATTCTTCGCCCTCGTGCGCATACGAGTCGCCGCTGCCCGCCTGCGGCGCAATGCGGAACAGATGCGGCTCCATGACTGTGTTTCCCCAGGCCAGCAATTCCATACGCACGCCCGGACCAGCCTCCAGAACCTTTCTCTGTCCGGGTTGCACCTGCCGGCTCGCGCCCTCCGTTGCGTCAAAAAAATCAAGGATGTTGGTCTTGTAGAAGCGCGCCAGTTTGCGTAACGTTCCAACCGATCCGCTCATCTGCGAGCGCTCAAGCGCGCTGAGAAATCCAACAGAAATGCCGACATTGCGCGCCACCTGCGCGAGCGACAGGCCGCGTTTCGCGCGCAGCTTTCGCAGATGGGACCCGATGGCGTTTGAACTGCCGTCAGCTCCTGCCCGCACACGTCCTTCGCGCCGCAGAAGTTCGACGATAGCCGGTGCATTCAGTCCACGCACCTTGCGCAGGAAGCGTGCCCGCTTGAGCAGCTTCACGTCTTCAGCGGTGTAAAGCCGGTACTTGCTTTCGGTGCGATGCGGACGGGTCAGCCCGAGGCTCTCCCAGGCACGAATCACCGACGGCGACACACCCACGCGCCGCGCCACATCCCCGATCTTCAAATAAGCTTCCGGGTTGGCGGAGTTCATGGCTGCTGCTCTAAACAAGACTTGCTGGAAAGAGGCTTTTTTCTTCTTGACAGCCCTCGTGCCTCTTCTCTAACCTTGCGGGATTATAGCAAGGTTGTCCTTTAACGCAAGCACTCGTTATCAGGAATTGAGCAGAAAATTCAAAGAAAATTACTCCCAGATCTTTGGAGGTTTCATGCCGTCTCAACGAGCTCGCTGGACACTGCTTTGTCTTCTTGCCACCAGTCTTCTTATTCCTGCCATGCTCACTGCCCAAGGCGCCTACGGCCGAATCCTGGGGCGAGTTGCTGATCCGACCGGTGCCGTGCTGGCGCACGCCAAAGTCACACTGACCAATCAGGCCACCGGCATCGGTCGCGATGCGGAAACCAACGATAGTGGCGACTACACTTTTGTCGAAGTCGCGCCCGGTACTTATACGGTGCAGTTTGAGTTGACGGGATTCAAGAAGAATGTTCAGAAGAACATCACGGTTGACGTCAACCAGGTGGTAACTCTCAATTCAACGCTGCAGATCGGGGCATCGCAAGAAACGGTGGAAGTTACATCGGAAGCGCCACAGGTCGACACGACCAGCACGCAGCTGGGCGCGGTAATCAATGATCGCTCGATCAACGAATTGCCGCTGAATTCTCGCGACACTTATCAGTTCCTGCAACTTCAACCCGGCGTACAGGCGCAGTTGGGCAACGGAAATGGCAGCCTGTTTTATGGGTCGCAGGACACTGGTTCGGTTTCGGTGAATGGCGGGCGTACCCGCGCCAACAATTTCAGCGTGAATGGCGGCGACGCCAATGATCAGTTCGTGAATCTGCCCACGGTGCAACCGACACCTGACAGCGTGGAAGAATTTCGCGTAATCACCAACACCTTCGATGCCGAATACGGCCGCAACTCTGGTTCGGTAGTAAACGTCATTACAAAGTCCGGTGGTAATTCGTTCCACGGCGATATATACGAATACTTCCGCAACACCGTGCTTGATGCAAAAAACTATTTCGACCTGGTGGGACGTCCGCAGTGGAACCAGAACCAGTTCGGGGGAACGTTCGGCGGTCCCATTAAAAAGGATCGGACTTTTTTCTTCCTGTCGTATGAAGGACGCCGCATTCGCCAGGGCATAACCAGCCAGCAGGTCGGTGTACCCTCTGGTACTCCGGCGACGGGTGCGGCGGCTGCTACGGGAGAATATGCCGGCAATTTTTCCGCTCAGGGGGCGTTCAGCGGGGGTATATCCAATCCATTTGTCGCGCAGGCCATTGATGGCCGTCCCGGGTGCGATGCTGCGCTAGGCTATTCTGTCGCCAGTCTAGCCCCCGATCTTGCGACTGGCCTCATCGACTGGAATTCTGCCGCGGCCGGCGATACACCGGGATCTGCCTCGGTTTTTCCCAACAACGTAATTCCAGCCCCCTGCCAGGATCCGGTCGCCGCCAATCTTCTGTCCCGTTACGTGCCAACGGCTGCGGTCACAGTGCCCGTGAGCACAGATAATGCAGACCAGTTCACGGTTCGTTTTGATCATCGCATCAACGACCACCAAAACTTCAGCGCCTATTATTACTTCAACGATCTGCGCCAGCTTGAGCCCTTTGATCAATTCGAACAGGCCGGGGCCAACGTCCCCGGTTTCGGAAATCTCAACAACAATCGATTTCAGCAGTGGAACCTCACCCACACCTGGACCATCAGCAATGCGGTGGTCAACGAAGCCCATTTCACTTACATGCGCGAGGGCCAGCTCGGCTTTCTGAAGCCGGAGACGACGAATGCCGTGACCGGCTCTTGTACGGGAGCTGCTAGCGCTTACTGCTTCAACGGAACGTCGGATTCATCCGCGATCAACAATCTGGTGGCCAGCTTTTCCATCCCGGCCGGCAAGGCAGGTATTACGCCCGGTTTGCCCTCAACCCTCACAGGAGTTCCTTACGTCGACATCGGGGGCGGTGCAGTTTTTGGCAACAACTTCGAGGGCTTTCTTCCGCAGGTGGGCAATAGCTTTCAGTGGTCAGACAACTTGTCGTGGGTGAAAGGCAATCACACCTTCAAGTTCGGCATCGATATCCGCCGCCAGCGTTTCGATCAGTATTATTATTTCGACGTCAACGGCGAATACCTGTTCGACAACACTGGTCCGAATTCGATTATTCCCGGGGATGGCGACAATTATGCGGAATACTTGCTCGGCTTGAACGACGAGTACGTGCAAGGGTCGGGGCAACGGGAGGATGTCCGCGGCACTTCCGTTTACCCATTTGCTCAGGACAGCTGGAAGATTAGACCTAATCTAACGTTGAATTACGGTCTTCGTTGGGAACTCGATACCCCGCCGACCGATATTTCCGGCCACGTCGAAACCTATCGGCCGGGGCAGAACTCCACGGTTTATCCTTGCGGTATCACCACTAGCGCCACCTATTGGCAAAGCTTCGGTATTGCGAACCCAACTTGCGCGAATACCGGCAGCGAGCCGACAGGATTGGTCGTGCCGGGAGACCCTGGTGTTCCGGCTGGGATGACCAGCACCTACTATCATGCCTTTGCACCGAGAGTTGGCATCGCGTGGAGTCCAGACAAGGCGGGGAAGACGAGTGTTCGCGCGGGTTGGGGCATTTTCTACAACCCCATTGAAGAACTGGTTATGGCCCAGTTCGGTGCCGAACCTCCATTCGGCGGTAGTACGTCGATATACGAAACTTTTTTCAATACTCCATTCGTCTATCAGGCCGGCACAACTCCCGCACCCAATCCATTCAACGGCATTATCACGCCCACAAAGGGCTCTCCAACGGATTTATCGTTTTTCCGCCCGATTCTGCTTTACGGCGAATTCCAACCACATTTGCGCACGCAGTATACGGTGCAATACAACCTGACTGTTCAGCGCGAACTGGCCAAGGATTTGATGTTCCAGGTGGGATACGTGGGCTCGCAAGGCCACCGCCTGCTGGCATCCCACGACATCAATCCTTCCAATCCGCAAACCTGTCTCGACCTCATGAATATTGCCAGCGCCAACTCAGCTAATCTCTTAACTGCATCCTTGGCAAACGGAGGTGCGCCTACCACCTGCGGTCCATTCCTCGAAGATGCGCCCTTTTTCATCCCACCGGGAACTATCTTGCCTAACGCCCTTCATCTGCCTTATGCGACGAGTAATGCCGTGCTTCCCGCAGGCTACACCGTTGGCGCAAACGGCATAACCCTCGTCGGTTTACGCCCATATTCTTCTCCCATCTGCAATCCGATGACGGGAGCAGGCTGTCCCGTAGATGGAATTCCTGTATTCAGCGACATATTCGCCGAAGACACTATCGCGAACTCCAGCTACAACGCGCTGGAAGCGATGCTTGAAAAGCGTTTCTCCCGTGGCCTTCAGTTCCAGGCATCCTATACCTTCAGCAAATCCATTGATACGGGGTCCACTTTCGAGGAAACACTCGACCCGTTCAATTACGGCGCCAGCCGCGCGCTTTCACTCTTCAATTCCAAACAGCGCTTCGTGGTCAGCTACGACTGGGAGCTGCCGGTGCGACGGTATCAAGGATTCAAGGGGAAAGTGTTGGACGACTGGGCAGTTTCCGGAATTACGCAGTTCCAGAGTGGTTTTCCGATTCGTCTCGATACGGAGGACGACACCGAGCTGATCGCCAGTATCTTCTTTTTGGGTACCGAAGCGCCCAGCCTGGTGCAGCCGTTCCAGAAACTGAATCCAAAGACCAACGCCACAGGCCTTGGCACTGGTTACTGGTTTAACCCCAATGATTTTGCGACTGCCGCAACTCCCAATGCAAGCGGTGCTACAGGCCCACTGCTCGGCCAATTCAACAACGGAACGCAGCGCACCATTTGCTGCGGCCCGGGACTCGACGACTGGGATTTCGCCATTCACAAGAAGATCCCGATCAGCGAGCAAAAGTATTTCCAGTTCCGCGCAGAACTCTTCAATATTTTTAATCACACGAATTTTTATAACCCGGACGGACATTTCTCCGACGGCCCAACGGAGTTCGGAAAAATAACCGAGGCGCAGGATCCGCGCCTGGTGCAGTTCGCGTTGAAGTTCTATTTCTAGCGCGATGCCGTTCAAAACCGCTAGTGATGCGGCTTTAGCCGCTGGGAGTGTAAGATTTAAGTACTGCAACTCCGGGCGATCTACGCCCGGTATCCTAATGGCCGCGTCAAAAGTGATGTCCGGCCTGAGTCATTCGGAGTTATCCGATGTACCCCGATCTACAGAAAGAACTTTCGACGTTCGAACGGCGCACGCCCAAATCGGCAGAAGCGCATAAAAAAAATCTCAAGCGCATCCCCCTCGGCGTGGCCAGCAACTATCGCCATTACGAACCATGGCCCATCTTTGTGAAAGAGGCCAGCGGGAGCAAGTTTCGCGATCTCGATGGCAACGAATATATTGACCACAACCTGACGTTCGGCGCGCTCATGGCTGGCCACTGCCACCCCGCCGTAATGAAGGCCGTGGAAAAACGGCTTTCCACTGGCACGATGTTCGGCATGCCGCATGACATGGAGTGGGAACTTGCCGAAGCGGTCTGCGATCGCTTCCCGGTCGAGATGTGCCGCTTCGGCAACAGTGGGACCGAAGCTACGATGCACGCCATTCGTCTGGCCCGTGCCGCCACCGGCCGCGACAAGATCATCAAATTTGAGGGCGCTTACCACGGCCTGCATGATTCCGCGCTGGTCAGCGTGAAACCGCACGAACCAGATTACGGGGACGTTGCCAATCCCATCTCTGTCACCGGCGGGCTGGGAGTTCCTAAATCTGCCATCGCCAATGTGCCGGTCGCGACCTTCAACGACCTCAACACGGTGGAGCGCCGCTTCAGAGAAAATCCCGGCGAGATCGCCGCGATCATTCTCGAACCAATTCTGATGAATGTCGGCCTGTGCATGCCCCAACCAGGCTTTCTGCAAGGGCTGCGCGAGTTGGCAGACAAGCATGGAGCTTTGTTGATTTTTGATGAAGTCAAAACCGGGGCCAAACTTGGGTGGGGCGGGGCCAGCGAATATTTCAACGTCACGCCCGACATGATATGCCTGGCCAAATCGATTGGCGGAGGCTTTCCGCTAGCCGCTTTCGGCGCGAGCCGATCTGTTATGGATCTAATCTCGCAGCACAAGGTCTTCCACGGCGGAACGTACAACACGAACCCGGTTTCGATGGCTGCGGGCCTGGCCACATTCCGGGAAGTGCTGACGCGTGAGAATTACAGCCATGTCGACAAGCTCAGCAAAAAGCTAGCTGCCGGATACCGCAAGACGATTGCGAAAGTGGGTCTGCAAGCATATGTTGCGGAGGCTGGAGCCAACGGCGCGCTGATGCTTTACGCGACAGAAATCCGCAACTATCGTGACTGGACCACGGTTGACGTCGATCTCTGGCGCCACTATTGGTTCGGTATGGTCAATCGCGGGGTGATGCCTCAGCCCTACTGGTGGGACGAGCAGTGGACGATTTCGGTGCAGCACACCGAAGCCGACATCGACAGGCATCTGGCTGCGTTCGATGACATTGCGGCGTCATTAGCGAAGGCACAGCAGGAACGCGCGGGGCAGCCAGTGTTGGCGGCGCATTAGATTACTTTTCCGAAGATTGCCGTTGTGGGGTGGGCACTGCCGCCCGCCCCGCTTGTCAGGCATCGGAAAACCAAAGCATTGTCATTCCGAACCGAACCAGGTTCGGTGAGGAACCTGCTTTTCGCCTGGTAACAAGAAGATTTGTCCACCACCACCCAACCCGCTCCTCACCTGGTTCGCGCCCTAGGACGCCGCGATCTCGTACTGCTTTTCGTCGTCGCCGTTTTTAACTTGAACGTAGTTCCCTCCATCGCCGCCAACGGGGGGGTGACCATCTGGCTGTGGATCATCTCCCTGCTTCTTTTCTTCTTCCCGCAGGGCATAGCCGTTATCGAATTGTCGCATCGCTATCCCGGCGAAGGCGGAGTGTATCTCTGGGCCAAAGAAGTGTTCGGCGACTTTCACGGATTCCTCTCGGGTTGGTGCTACTGGACCAACAACATGCTTTATGTGCCGACGGTCATGCTTTACTTCGTCGGTGTTTCTGTCTTCGCCCTCGGCCCCAGCCACACCGGCCTCGCCGACAACAAGATTTTCGCGCTCACCACCTCGCTGGGGTTGATGGTTCTGCTGACGATCCTCAACATCGTCGGACTCGGAGTAGGGAAGTGGGTCAACAACGTGGGAGCGATCGGAACTTTCGTTGCGGCAGCGGTTCTTATCGGCTTGGGAATCCTTATCTGTAGCCGATTCGGAGTGAACGTTACAGCCGCGGATTTCCGAATCCCTGCGAACCCACGATTCGTTCTGAATTCTTTCGGTGTGATTTGCTTCGGACTGGTGGGCCTTGAACTTGCCTCCGTTATGGGTGATGAAATCAAAGATCCAGCGCGCACGTTGCCGGGCGCAGTGGCATTGGGAGGGGTTCTCTCCGGTGCGCTCTATGTCGGCGCCACATTGACGATTCTTATCGCAATCGGCAAAGACGTGAACGTGCTGCAGGGAATTGTGCAAGCCGTCAGCCATATGGCTGCACGCGTGAACGTCGCGTGGATTACCGTGCCATTCGCGCTGATGTTGAGCCTTTCGATTGCTGGCATCGGTTCTGCCTGGATGGGGGGCTGCGCTCGTATCCCGTTTGTCGCCGGCCTCGATTCGTATATGCCTTCATGGCTGGGCAATATTCATCCCCGCTACTCGACGCCTTATGCGGCACTGATTGTGCAAGGAATCGTTTCCGCGGCGCTTGTAGTTCTAAATTTCGCTGGCGCAGGAGTGCAGGAGACGTTTCAAAAGCTGCTTTCACTCGCGGTGGTCTTGCAGCTTGTTCCATTTGTGTACATGTTCGGAGCTCTGTTGCGATTTGCGGTCACCGAGCCTGTGCCTCGCGG
>JASIEN010000412.1 GCA_030045935.1 Candidatus Sulfotelmatobacter sp. | reverse complement strand
TCGGCAACACCGTAAAGGTATGATTGGGACCAGTCCCACGCGGCATGAAAACCGATTGCCCACCAAAGCGAGCCGGTGCGCCACAGACTGAAGCAAAAGACCATCGCCGCGAGTCCTGCCGTTAGCAAGCCAATTGGTGATTCGCCGGGATTGCTGCCGTGGCCCAGACCGAAGAGTATCGATAGCACGATGGCCGCAGTCCAGAAACCCAAAGCTCGGCTGTATTGCGTTCTAAAGATACCTTTGTAAATGGCGGCTAGTCCTCGAGTGAGCGTGTACAGCATGTAGCCGCGAACGAGATATTCTTCCAGCAGACCAACGAACAAGAATAGGATGAGCCAGACCGCTCCGTAACGCAGGATATCGCTGCTAAAGAGGAGACGCCGGTCAAATATGAGCAGACCCGTTCTCCAGAGTGCAAAAACAAGAAGAGACAGGAATGTGATTCCCCACGCGAAGCCGGCGAGAAATAGAGAAATTCTGTGGCTACCTCCCAGGCCGTAGACGGAGCTCGGCCGCCGTTCAATCTTCGACATGATCCAGGTCACAAAAAGCGCCACAAGGAACGGAATCACGTCATTGACGATCCCGAAGCTGGGATGAATCTCGGAGCCGGGTTTCGGAAGCTTTACGACAGACGGGAACGCCTTCCCGATGGCGAAGATAATGGGCAGCAAAATGGCGGCAAAGAGAAGCAGAAAGAGCAACAATCCCCAGCCGGCGCGAAGGCCCTCTTTGCCTATGAAAACTCTTCGGATTAACGGCGGCTTGGGAGGCGGTAACGGTTCAACAGGAAGCAGAACTGGCTCAGTGCTCACGGAATCCTCGACTCCAAGAGTCTACACAAGATTTATGGAATCAGCGGAAGCGGGCACGATGTTCTTTCAAGATACAGCGATCCATTACCACCAAGATGCCGGCTTTTCGCGCCTTTTCCGCGGCCTTCTCATGGATTACTTCTTCCTGCATCCAGATTGCCGGGACCTTTAACTGAATCGCCTGATCAACGACTTCTTCGACGAATTCGGGGCGACGAAAAATATCGACAATATCGATTTTCTCTGGAACCTGGAGCAACGAAGGATAAGATTTTTCGCCCAGAGTCGACTCGATCTGCGGATTGACCGGAATGATGCGGTATCCCTGGCTCTGCATATAGGCTGAGACGCCATGGCTGGGCCGCAAGGGGTCGCTGGAAAGTCCCACGACGGCGATTACCTTTGCATTCTTCAACAGTCTGGCGATGGGATCGTCTTGATCTGAGATCATGCGCGCTTCTTAATGTTACTTCTTGTTGGCCGCTTCCGTCTTTTGCTTAAACATCTTCAGGGCCAGTTTGCGCACGGTGTCGGCAACTTCCTTGTTTGAGGAAAGATTCTTCAAATCCTGGGCGAGCAGGTGTTTCATCAGACTCAGACTAAGATCGAGCGGCGTACGCGGGTTGGAAACCAGGTTGCGCACGACAACATAGTTCTTCATAAACCTGCGCTTCAGCGGTATCTGCCGCAATACGGCTTCTAGGACGTTTTTTTGCAGGGCGATCTTTTCAACTTCGCCATCGGTAATTTTGGGCGCATCGAGCACGGCCAGGGCAACGACCTTGGTGCCGTCGCGAATCAGAATTGACCGTTCTTCCTTGTTACCCTTCAAGGCAAGTTGGATCCGGCCCTTCACATCCAGCCGATTGATCTTTTGCAGCGTGTTCTCGCGCTGCGGTTCGGCATGTGCGTGCGGCTTGGCGGCCACAGGCATTTTTGCCGGTGCGGCTGCAGCTGCCGCCGAAGATGAAGATTGACTTATCGCCAGAGCTGGCGCGGCTGTCATCTCTTTCACCTCGGAAACGGGAAAATAGTCTGCACCAAGCAGATCGACAATGCCACCCACCGCTTGAAACGGCTTGTTTTGTTCTTGCGCGATTTCCGCCGCGTGCTCCGCGAGATAAGCGGAAACTTCTTCGTCGGGGGCTTCGTTCGTCTGATCGGTGGGCGTCTGATCGGGGGGATTTGGTTGATTCTCAGCGCCAGCAACCTCTGGCTCGCTCGCGAGGTCGACTCCATCATCGGCGGGTGCGGAGTCAGGTTCTGGTTCAGCGTCAGCATCTAGCTCATGCAGCAACCGGCCGACTTCCGAGGCGCCATCGCGCTTCAGGTAGGGATTCGAACGAAGAACACCCAGAATTGCGGTTGAGCTTTGTACACGCGCACTCTGCAGTATGACTGCAATCAACTCCGGAGAAGCCGAGATGGCCAAAGCCTGCAGTTCGGATTCCTCTACCGATGGGTTTTCGAGAAGCGCAGGCAGCAGTTTGGGACGGAGATTGTCCGGCGAGGTCATATATTGCAGCACTTCGCGCGGTGTGTGCGGATTGGATGCAGCCTTCAGCGAAGCAGTTTCGTCCCATCCGGCGAGCGTCATGCGCGCCAGGTCGGCAAACACCTTATTGTGTGTGGCGAGATAGACCAGAATCTCAATGTTTTCGTCGGGCGGCACGGACAAAGCGCCCTTGGCCGCGAACTGCATCATGTTCGACGGCAGCTTGTTGGCACGAATCAGATCAATAGTGCGGGGCATGTCTTAACCAGAATTTCGATTCTGAGCCTCACCCGCCACTGCTTCCAGTTCGCGGACCGCGATTGCAAATTCGCGAATCAACGGGGCCGGCTTGCGGGCAAATTCGTTCAGCAGTGCGCGATAGTACCAGAGCGTGCCTTCGCGGCCGCCGTTGAATCGCGCCCAGATGGACTCTCCGACATCGCGATAGTCGGAAATAATCGAGCGCACATTATTTAGTTTATCTGCCGCAGAGACCAGACGCGTGTCTGCATCTGCGTTTTTCAGGTGACGAAGGTAATCCTCTTTGCGCTTGCGCCAAGGCGGTTTTGGGGTTGTATAGGCGTCGGTGCAGCTGTCAACGATTGTCGCGACACGTTTCCCAAAGCGCTGGTGCACTTCTTTCAGCATGCCTTCTCCGCCGCAATCTTCGACCACGTCGTGCAGCAGGGCAGCGATCGCCATATCTTCATCGCCGCCGAATTCGAGCACGAGGGAAGCGACCCCCATCAGATGGGCGATATACGGGATGGAGGATGCCTTGCGCGTCTGCCCGGCGTGTTTTTCGGCCGCAAAGGAAAATGCGTCCAGAAAACGGGGGCCAAGCGGAATTGCTTGGAGCGCTCGAAAACCCGGTTCCTCCTGAGTCGCTCTCGCTCGCTGGCGTCGGAATGACAAAGAATTGGAGTTTTTGCTGTTCGGTTTCTTTAAGATGGGCGGCTTTCGTTTTGCGCTCACGGGCTTTATTTCTCGGCGCGCCGGGCTAGAAGGTATGCGCGAATAAACGGTTGCAGGTCGCCGTCGAGCACGCGGTCGACGTCTCCTACTTCGGCTTTGGTGCGGTGATCTTTGACCATCCGGTACGGCTGCAACACATACGAGCGAATCTGTGAGCCGAAATCGCTATCCAGCTTCGAATCCTCAATTTTCTTTGTCTCGGCGCGCTTTTTCTCCATCTCGAATTCGTACAGTTTCGATCGCAACATGCTCATGGCGCGTTCGCGATTCTTATGTTGCGAGCGTTCGTTTTGGCAGCTGGCGACAAGCCCGGTGGGAAGATGGGTGATGCGAACCGCCGAATCGGTGGTGTTCACATGCTGGCCGCCCTTTCCGCTTGAGCGGTACGTATCCACACGAAGATCTTCCGGCTTGATTACTATGTCAATGCTCTCATCGATTTCCGGTGAGACAAAAACGCTGGCGAACGAAGTATGCCGACGCTTGGCCTGATCAAATGGCGAAATTCGTACCAGACGGTGTACACCAATCTCGCTGGTGAGAAGCCCGTAAGCGTATTCGCCGTTCACCGCGAACGTTGCCGATTTCAGCCCAGCCTCTTCGCCCGGCTGGTAATCGTAGAGCACAGTTTGAAATCCCTGCCGCTCCGCCCAGCGCAGATACATGCGCAGCAGCATGTCGGCCCAGTCCTGCGATTCGGTGCCGCCTGCGCCCGGATGAATCGTGACGATGGCATTGAGCGCATCGTTTTCGCCCGAAAGCAGAGTTTCGGTTTCGAGTTTGTCGACCACTTCGCGCAAAGCGCCGATCTCGCGGCGCAGGTCGGCGTCAACGTTCTCACCTTCTCGGCCCAGTTCGAAGTAAGCGTTGATATCGTCGGCCCGGCGGGCGAGGTCGGCATCGGTCGCCAGAAGGTGCTCGAGCCGCTTCTTTTCACGCATGACGTG
>JASIEN010000411.1 GCA_030045935.1 Candidatus Sulfotelmatobacter sp. | reverse complement strand
GTGTTGGTGGAGGAATAGGTTCCGCGACTGACCAGATCGTACTTGGCTTCGATGTCTTGTGTGCCGGCGTCACTGATCGGGACGCTTTCCATCACCACCATGTTGCCGGGCGTGGTCACGGCAAAATACGGCTCGGCGGTTACGATCATGCCGAACGTTTGCAGATCGGTGGTGGCTTTGAGGTGCGCGTTTCCATGTTCGAGCGTGACCTCGCCCAGGTTCACTGGGCGTCCTTGAGGTGATACGGCCCAGAGAACGTAGGTCAGATATTCCAGGCCGAACTTGGTGGCGTCTTCCATGCCCTGAAACTTGGCGTCAATGACGAAGTTTGTCTTCTTGCCTTCTACGCGTGTTTCACCTGAGGCGTGCTCGAGCAGATCGGTGCCGTGAAAATCGACTTTGGTCGATCCACCTTGCAGCCGATAATGCACGGCCTTGGTGGTGCGAGAAACGGTGGGCGTGGCAGTTTCTGCCACCGGAGCCGCGGCTTGCGCCGCGCTAGGCGTTAGCGCGGGTGCCGATACGGTTTGAGTAAAAGCGGTTGTAGCTGCAAAAACGATGGCCAGAGATAAATTGCGCATGGACGTTCTCAATCTGGGGGAGAACGACGGGCTAAGCTTCTTTAATCCTCGTTTAATCTTCTGGGAAAAGGGCCGCAGTGAATAGAGATAGAAAGGACTAGGGCAGGGTGGAACTTTGGTCACCGAGGGGCCGGGGCGGAGCTTCGCTCGGCTCGACAGCCGAGGGCGGCTGTCGCCACGTGTTACGGGATGTAGGCGATTGTGCCTTTGGGGCCCACGACGAGCGCACCGCCTTCAGGGAATGGTGCGAGCGCATTGAATTGCGCATCGGACTTCTTGCCGGGGCTGAGACGTCTCGGATTTTGCGGAGGACGAAAGTCATAGACGAACTTGGGGCCAATGATAAAAAGTCGTGGGTGCGATGCGTCTCGCTTGCGATCATAGGCCACGGCAGAATAATAGGACTGGGGATAAATCTTCGACAGAGTCCAGGTATTCCCACCGTCATCGGTAAAAGCCAGATTCGGCCCATCCTGCTTGGGATGTTTGTAGTCGCCGCCGGCGATTACGCCATGCTGCGCATCCTGAAACGCGATCGAGAAAATTCCTGTTGAATCGGGGCCATGGATTATGGGCGTGTCGAAGACTTGCCAGGTTTTGCCGAGGTCAGGCGAGTGAAAGACGCGCGCGGATTTTCCGCCGGTGGCGAACCAGATGTTGGGATCGACGGGGGCTGAAGTCCCATCGTTATTTGCGTCCCCACGCGGCGCTGAAGCGCCGCTCTTCCACGGTCCATCAGGGCGCGCCGGTTTGTTTGAGATGATTGCGATGCAAGAGTTGCTCGCCGCGAATGCGCCCTCGCCTTCGATAGCGGGCGGGAGCTGATTCGGCGGAATGTGGCTCCAGTTCTGTCCGTCTGAGGTCATCAGCAATTCGAATTTCAGTTGGCCGCTTTCATCCGGCACGGGGTCGCCGAGCACGATGCCATGGGTTCGATCCCAGAAGACCATCGAGTCGAAAAAGCCCTTGGGATTTGTGTTCTTGTATTGCAATTCCCAATGACGGCCGGTATCGGTGGTGTGGTAAATGCGCGATTGCTCGCCGGGACCGGCTGACATCAGAAAAGCTTCGGCCGGCGAGAAGGCCACCACGGCGCGGAAATCAAGGGTTTCGGCACCGGGCACTCGCTCGGGCGTCCAGATGGTTCCACCGTCGGTGGTACGAAGATATGTGCCATGTGTGCCCGAAGCCCAGGCGACCTGTAGGGAAACAACACTTACTCCACGCAGGCTTTCAGTCGTGTGGGAAAGCTGGACTTGCGGGGTCGACTGGGCCATGGCAAGGCTGGCTACAAGAACTGAGGCGAGCAGCAGTGGTCGCATGCAGGAATTGTCGCAGAAAAATCGTCCGGCGCAATTTACTTTGCCAGGAAGTCGGCAAACGAAGCGACTTTTCCGAAGTAGATGCGCAGTGTACAGCGTGAGCCATAGTGCGCAAAGGCGACTTCGAGGGTATCGGCAGGTTGTGAGACCTGGTCAGTCTCCATGACAGTGCGCGCTATGTCTTGTCTCTCGTCATACGCTGAGCCGGCTGCGACATTTTTGTTTACCACCAGCGACCACTTGTCCTTGGCCGGAATGGGATAGACCGTGTAGGCACCGATGGGAATTGGAGAACCGCCGAGGGTGAGCGGAGCTTCGGTAAACAAAGTCATGGGAGCACCGCCTGGCGCCCAGGCCTTGCCGTTGGCCGGTTTCTCACTTTTGGCGCTGACCGGGTTATAACGGATGTAAACTTGGCGGTCGTCTTCCAGATTGCAACTGGCAGTCGAGGACTGTCCCCAACAGGCGGCAGCCGATGTGAGCAGAAGTGTTACTGCAACCACGAAACGAGAAGAGCGCATTGTCGAGACCCTAGGGGCAAAAGTGTAGCGCGTAAACGCCCGACAGGGAAAGAGGGATCGCATGCCGGGAGCCAGTATCATAAGGTGGATACGAGGAAAATCTTTCTTGGCGAGACCGATGCCGACCGTCCTGCAGGAACTACCGTATCGACCAATTGGCCGATTTCTATAGAATCGGCGCTTGCCAACCTCGACTGAAAGCCCCGTAAATCGTGAACACTGGTACTTGCTCAAGTCCAGTGCCGACCGCCCTTGAAAATGCGGTTGGCGCTATGAGGGAGATGTTAACTCTAAAACTCCCCGATCAGACCAAACAGGCACTGGCCAGGAATATTCAAGAAGGCGAAGCATTGATCTCCCAACTTCGTGGGGCCCTGGGCAACTAGCAACGCACTTCTTTCTGTCGTTCGACCCATATCCACAGTAAAGCAGCACCACCCGGACGTCGCACCGGTTGCACGCTGGCCAAACATCGCGGGAAGTCCCTTCGGCGCCTCCAGTTGAAGCCGGGGGTCTGCCTAAAAGGCGGGGTCTCGGCCTCAACCCCAAAGACCTCCACCATGCCCAGCCTCTTGGCTACACTCGCTCCGTTCGTCGCTGGTCTTCAGTGACGTACTAACGTCCTACAGCGGTTGCTACCGTGAGTGGTCGGCAGAGCGAAACCTGCCAAAACGGAGACACACGACTCATGGCAAAAGCGAAGCTGAGAATTCTTTATGGCGAGGGCGACGAAAAAGAACTGGCCGCGACGGCGGCAGCGTTCGAGAAAGCCGGGCACACCGTAGAAAAGACGATCGGGCGCAAGGGCGTAGAAACAGCTTTGGGAAAAGGAAGATTCGATCTGGTGGTGCTGGGTCCGAGCCTGAGCCGCAATGACCGTCATCATCTGCCTTACATGGCAAAGAAGGTCCAGCCGGAAATCAGCGTGCTGGTCATGCATGCGGATGGCAGTAGACATCCCTACGTCGACGCTTGCACCGATACCGGAGCGAGCCTGGAAAACGTTGTAGCACGCATCGAGGGCATGGCGATCGCTGGCATGATGCCCTTGGCAGCATCAGCGGGAGCGGGAAGGTAGGCGTGGTCATTAATCCCGAGCTCTGAGTCGGTTTGTGGTACCCCAGTACCTGGTACTCAGTACCCAGTCGAAAGAGGCGGTCTTGAAAAAGGCCGCCTCTTCTTTCGCCTGCACACTTCCAACCGGGAGAACCTTCGCGGGTACGAATTCGGTGAGTTAACCGGTGGGATGAATGCTTTTCATTGCGCATCCATATGGCGGCGTTCGAGGCTAGCGGACGGCAGAAGTGGAATTTCGATTCTTCGCATATCTTCCTGCGGACGGTCGAATCAATGTCGTGAAAGTGGACCGGGATGTGTGTTTTGTCTCCCTGAAAACCTTCTCCGTTATTCAAGATCTATATGCAAAGGCCTAGAAGGCCGTCTCTGTCGAGGAGAAAACGCCGAACGGATTCTTGAGAAGGAACTCTGTGGCGCGGTGAAGGGGTGTGTCAAAGTCTCTTTCACCCCATCGGGGTTGGCTCAATATACTGAATAAAAAAGCCCAGGGCTTCCGCCCTGGGCTGTATTCTGCCGCCGCTTGGCGGCTGAATAGCAGGTTTCTACGCACCCGCGGTTGCCGGCAATGCCTTCGGAGCTTCGTTAGCCGTCTTCGACGACTCGGATTGCTTGGCTTGCGGCTGCGCCTGGTTCTGGTGCTGCTTATGCTCGCTGCTGCGAACCTCATTGCTGCGAACCTGGATGCCGCCTTTTAGCACAGCTCCATCTTCCACGCTGATGCGAACGGTAGAAACGTCTCCCGTAACCTGACCTTCGCTGCGGATATCGACACGATCGGAGCACTCGATATTGCCGGTGACTTTGCCCATGACGACAACTTCGCGGGCCGTAATATTGGCCTGGATGCTGCCATTGCGGCCGACGGTCAGGCGGTTTTCCGGCAGACTGATTTTTCCTTCGATGCGGCCATCGATGTAAAGCGACTCGGTGCCGCTGACTTCTCCCTTAATGACCAGAGAACGGCCGATCGTGGCTTGCTCAACGGGCGCGGTGACGGTTTTCACCGGATTGTGAGAATTTGGGTTGGAGGCGGGCGACTTCACGCCGTACGGGCTCTCTGAAGACTGAAGCATGCGACCATCCTTGGTCCCGCTCGGCGCCCCTAGATATGCATCGTTCCCCACAGTGGGGTCGGCCGGATCGGGTGAGCTGGGTTTAGGCCGCCGGAGAGTTCGTGTCCCATTGGCCGTGTTCACTATCGCACACAAGTAAGGCTTTTCTTAGATTACGGAAGGCTGTGGCCGGGCGCGCAGCGAATTTCCGGGTGCTGGTTACGTGTCGCTGATGGAGGTGACCGCGATGAGGGCATCCTTGAGTAAAGAAGCAAAATCTCAGACCGCCGAGATCGCCCATTCGGTCGCTTTCGCTTTCTCAGGGAAGGCTGCGAGATTCCGCAGAGTCGTTAAGGATTGGGAAATGGCGGGGATCTGGCTACTTCTGCCGTCGGGGGAAGCCCGAAGATTGATATTAAGCCAAAGTGCGAAATATTGTTCTTGACTAATACTAAGCCACTTGGCTTAATATAGCGAATATGGCGCAACAAGAGTCAAAGGCGCGACTG
>JASIEN010000410.1 GCA_030045935.1 Candidatus Sulfotelmatobacter sp. | reverse complement strand
CCTGCTCGACCAGGTTTTTCATCACGCCCATGCGCTCATCAAAGCTGCGCTGCATGGCAGTCATCTGCTCCTGCAACTGCTGCACCTGGGTTTGCAGTTGGATCATTTCCTTGCTGGCGCCCCAGCCGGGGGTGACCGCCAGCCATGGGATCAAGAGCGCCGCAATAAGGGCGAAATGGATGCGTGGTTTCATAGGCGTAACTCCCTGCGGGTATTCTAGATGGATTCAAGCGGCGGGCAGCGGGATTTATTCTGACAAGAATTTTCCCTCAGCATGAAAAAGTCAGGGGCGAAGGCGGCTTCGCCCCTGATGCTAGCGCCGAGTTACTTCTGGTACACAAAGTGACCGCGGCGGTTTTCCTGCCAGCACGATTCAGTGTGCTCCAGGCAGAACGGCTTTTCCTTGCCGTAGCTGATGGTCTTGATACGGCTGGCGCTGACTCCGCCGGCTACCAGGGTGCTCCTGACAGATTGAGCGCGCCTGTCGCCGAGAGCGAGGTTGTATTCGATGGAACCGCGCTCGTCGCAGTGACCCTCAATCAGGAAGTTGATATTTGGGTGCTGATTGAGGAACTGCACGTCCGCCTGCATGGACGCCTCTTGGTCTGGACGAATATCCGACTTGTCATAATCGAAATAAATGTCCTTGATGTTCTGGCCGAAGAGGTCTTCATCTGATGGTCCGGGCGCCGGCGCTGGTGGTGGCGGTGGCGGCTGGGTCACGGTGAGGCGTGTGGATGCTTCCTGCGTCCCGCCCGCGCCTTTCGCAACCAAGTGATACGTCGTTGACTGCGACGGGCTCACCTGCTGCGAGCCGCTAGCCTGGACCGCGCCAATGCCATCAATCGAAACATCGGTCGCGTTCGAGGTCTGCCAGCTCAGCGTGGCCGACTGGCCTTGCTGGATGGTGTCCGGACTAACCGAGATTGAAGCCGTGGGAGCCGGAGGCGGTGGTGGCGGTGGTGGCGGCGCCGGCGCTGCTTTCTTGTGACATGCGCCCAGGAAAAGAATGGCGGCCAGAGATGCGACAGTTGCGAACAATTGCACAGCTCGATGATTCATTACCTTTCTCTCCACGTTTGTCCTCCTGCGGACCGGGAACTGATTCCGTCTAGACGAAGTGATTTATTTCCAACTCCAGTTGGGTTGAGTATTACGCCCCGTAAAAGTCAACTGATGAAGTTTAGTGCCATCGGCCAACATCATCCAAATTTCTTCGCGGCCCGAGCGGCTCGACTGAAACACAATATGCCGCCCATCCGGCGACCAATAGGGAAAATCGTTGTGTCCGCCGTCGTGGGTAAGCTGCACCCATTGTCTGCTGGCAATGTCCATCAAATATATATCGGAGGAACCGGGCTCGCCAGGACCGTACTTGCGAATCCACGCCAGAGCCAAAAATTGACCGTTCGGCGACCAGTTGGGTGAAACCGCGTAGCCTTGATCAGTCAAACGCTGTTGATTGGTGCCATCGGCCTCCATACTGTAGACCTGCGGCAGCCCGGTGCGGCCGCTGACAAAAGCGATCTGCACCCCAGTCTTGCGGTTCCATGCAGGAGAAACATCCGGGCCCTGACCGGCTGTCATGCGATGCAGGTTGCCGCCACCGGCATCACAAAGATAGATTTCCGAATCTCCACTGCGCGACGAGGAAAACGCCAGCTTCAAACCATCCGGGGACCAGGAGGGTGAAAGATTGGTCGCTCCGAAACGCGGAAAACTGACCAACCGGTTCAGATCGGTCGAGAACATCAGAATGTCCCAACCGCTTTTGGTCAAAGAACTGAAGGCGAGCCGGGTCCCATCGGGTGAAATGCGAGGCGAGAGCGAAATCGAATTCTGATGGGTTACCTGGCGCTGATTCGCGCCGTCGTAGTCCATCACCCAGATCTCTTTGTGGCCGGAACGGTCGCTGACGAAGTAAATCTTACTCTCGGCAATCCCTTGGATTCCGCCGCCCAGGCGGAAGATAATTTCGTCGGCAAATTTGTGAGCGATGATGCGAGCGGCGTCATCACTGGCAACATCGGTGTACTCCTTGCCGAGAACTTGCGGCGATTGGGTGTTCTTCACATCATAGAGCCAACCCAACACCGTAAGTTTATCGTTGGCTACACCCAGGTTTCCGAAAGCAACCATCGCCGCATTCGGTGGCGGCGCATTCCACGCTCCGAAAGTGACTTCATTCGGCTGGCCGGGAGTCTGCAAAGGATAGAAACTTTTGGAAACAAGCTCGACTATTCCCGAGTTGTCGAGATCATCCCAGAACGTATCGTTGAAAGTCTTGAGCAGCGCGGCGTTCTGGGGATCGTTTGTGGAAGACTTGAAATCGGGAACCGCAAGCCGGACTTTCTCGACGCCGAGGCCGGATCCGGTTCGCACCCAATCCTGGGCGAAGCAAAGAGATGACAGCAAGCTCGCGAACAGCAAACCAAGCAGGCCCAGTAGGCGAACTATCGGCGCGGTTTGCCCTTCACCTCTGCGCTGTTGCATTGTCACGAATACTTTTTGCGAAACCGGGAAAATGCATCCTGTAAACGACAATATCGTACTCCGATATGTTTTTGCTGACAAGTTACAAACGATCATAGCCGCTCGGGAGAACCAGAGAAATAATCAATGGGATTCCCGCAGGCAGAGGTTGGTTTCATCTATCCAGCTAATTTTTATTCCTGCTGTAATCGAACCAGTACTCAACTGAAATCATGTTGCCACTGTAATCGGAGGGCAGCGGGCCGAATGTGTCGATGCGTTGCAACGCGCGAGTAGCGGAGATATCGAGCGAGGGCACACCGCTCGATTGCTCGATACGAATATTGTAGGGATGCCCGTCGCGGGCGATGTCGAACGTAATGTAGACGCGTTGTGCAGTGGTGATCCGCGGATCAACCTCATACTTCAGCCAATTCTCCGAGACTTTCCTTTGGATGATCTGCACGTACCAGCCATAGCGAGTGCCGAAATCGCCGCCGCTGCCGGTGATTCCGAAACCACCCTTTGCGCCACCCGCCGCAAAGGTTCCGTAAGGGCCGCTGACCGGGCCGCCTTCTCCAAATGCGACCTGGTTGGTTTCCGGCTCGGGCTCGGGAGGACGGTTCGCTTTGGTCGGAGTCGGCGGCTTTTTGGGCTTCAGTTTCGTGTTCTTGCCCTGAATCTCAATCGCACCCGGCTCCTTCTCTTCGATCTTGGGTTGAGACTGAGTCAATCCCTTGGATTCATTCGCTAGCACGTTTTGAGTTTGCGTAGGTTGCGCCGGCAAGGGAACTGAGCTCACGAGCGAGACGCCGATCGCCGAACCGCCTCCGCCCGAACCCCAACCCTCTCCATGCGGTCTCAGGAAAAACGCCGCGTAGAGGATAATCACTCCGGCCACCAGAACGTGAAACCCCGCCGACCAAGCCAATGCGCGCGGCCAGCTGTAGTGCTCAAAGAAAATTTCAGCGTTTTGGGCCATTACTTTCCAGCGGCTGGGTCACGATGCTGATATTGGTAATGCCGGCCTGCTTCACCGCATCCATAACCGTGGCGAAAGCGCCAAATGGCACATTCTCATCGGCGCGGACAAAAATAAATTGATTGCGGGGATCGCGAATCTTCTGATGCAACTTCGCGGCGATCTCGTTGATATTGATGGCGTCGTTCCCCAGGAAAACGCGCTGATCTTTGTTGATCGTGATGACCAGCCGTTCTTCCGTAATTTCTTTCACGGTGCGGGTTTTGGGCACATTGACTTCGATCCCCGACTGCAAGATGGGAGCCGTCACCATAAATATGATCAGCAAAACCAGCACGACGTCGACCAGCGGAGTAATATTGATATCGGCAAGTGCCGTCTGTGTACGGCCATTGGAAGTAGTGAACGCCATTACCGCCTCACTTTTATCGTCTAGCTTTATCGTCTCACTTCGGCTATGGTCTGGGTGGCCTGAACGGTTTCCATGGAATTGAGAACTTCCAGTGCGAAGTCATCGCTGCGCGCGGCAAATACCCGTATGGAGCTGCCGATCAGGTTGTAAGCAATTACTGCCGGGATGGCGGCGGCCAATCCGGCTGCCGTTGTAATAAGAGCTTCTGAAATTCCAGGCGCCACGGCCCGCAACGTTGCGCCGCCAGCCGTGCCCAATCCGTGGAAGGCATCGATGATGCCCCAAACCGTCCCAAATAACCCGATGAAAGGTGTCACTGCGGCGGTGATGGCCAGCCAGGGCACATTGCGCTCGAGCCGCGTAATTTCTTCTGACGCTCCGATCTGCATGCCGCGTTGTACCGTTGTCAGGCTGCGCAGGGAGCCGGCTGCGGATACCTGTCGCTTGTATTCCTGAAAACCGCCTTCAAACACTCCGACCAACGGGCTGGGACGAAACTGATCGGCCACCGTTGCAATGTCCTGCAGCCGTTGCGCCTTGCGGAAAGCCCGCACAAAGCGTCCGCTCTGCAAGCGGGCGCGGCGCAACAGGCTCCACTTGGTCAAAATAATTGCCCAGGAAATCAGGCTGAAGGCCAGCAGCGTGATGAGAACAAACTTGGCTACCGGGCCGGTGGTGGAAACGAGGTCGACAATTTCCCCGCCGTCGAAAACTGCAAAGAGACAGGAGAGTGGCATGAGAATTTGATGATTCCTTGCCCCGATTATAGATGAGAATAGGATGCGCTTTCGGCTGCGCATCCGAAACGTAAACGCTATATTGGCGTGAATCTTGCAAACCGGCCCAGTTGGTTTTCCTCGCTATACGCCGCATCCATCTCGCGCATCCAAGCATCACTAAATCTGGTGGAACCTGAATCTGTTACGGAGGACGATGATGGCGCAATACGACACCTTAAAGGATTACCGCTTCACCGACACGGCCGACGATATCCGCGGCTCGCAACTCTATGGATTGGACGGGGAAAAGCTGGGCAAAATCGACGATGTAATCTTCGATCATTCCACAGGCCAGATCAGCTATGTTGTGGTCGACACCGGGGGCTGGCTCTCCACGAAAAAGTTTATCGTTTCTGAGCAGGGCATTCACGCCTCCGCCAAAAATACGGACGATTTTGAGGTCAATGTGAGCAAGAAACGGATCGAAAGTTTGCCGCCCTACAACGAGAAAGATCTGGAATCGGACGAGCAGTGGGCCGATTACGAGAAGCGATATCGTTCTCACTGGGAGGCCGATCCAGTGGGCACGGATCGAAACATCACTCC
>JASIEN010000409.1 GCA_030045935.1 Candidatus Sulfotelmatobacter sp. | reverse complement strand
GACAGCAAGGGCGGCCTGTGGGCGGCCGCAGAGAACGATCTCTGGCGATGGAAATCGGGTCCGCCCCAATTCTATCCGCTGTTAAAGGAGGACTACAGCGTACGGGCTTTTGGTGAAGAGGATAACGGCACGCTGTTGATCGCCACTCGCCGCGGAATCCGCCGGTTCATCGATGGCAAAGCAGAAGCATATCCCCTTCCAGGCTTTGGACAACCGTTCACCGCCCGAAGCATCCTCCGAGATCGCGACGGCGGGCTGTGGATTGGAACCAGTCGAGGCTTGGCCCATGTGCATGAGGGAAGAACCGACTTATTTGGACAGACTGACGGCCTTTCCGGGGATAGCGTTTACAGGCTCTTTCAGGATCGGGAAGGGAGCATTTGGGTCATCACCACGGGCGGTCTCGACCGCTTTCGTGATTTCGTAGTGGCTTCTTTTGGGCCAAGCGAAGGTGTCTCAAATGCTGCAGGGGGACCCGTGCTGGCTGCAAGGGACGGAAGCGTTTGGGTAGGCGCTTCGGGAGGCTTGACCCGATGGAATCAGGGCCAAGCTACCGTTTACCGCAAGGGCAGCGGGAAGACGGAGCGTGGCGTGCGGGAGGTCTCGGGCAATGGCTTGCCGGAGACTGCGGTGACTTCCCTTTTTCAGGACTCGCGCGGGCGAATCTGGATCGGCACGCTGGGCGGGTTTGGCTATGTGGAGAATGACCGATTCGTTCCGATCCCTGGCGTTCCCATTGGGTTGATGAATTCCATTGCCGAGGACGCTGGCGGGAATCTGTGGATCGCCCATCGGGATCAGGGTCTGCTGTATTTGCTCCGAGACGGTACAGTACAGCAGATTCCGTGGGCGAGGCTGGGGCGCAAGGACATAGCCATGGATTTGGCCGTGGATCCGGTACAGGGGGGCCTTTGGATCGGCTTCTTATCAGGCGATCTAATCTATTTCGCCGGCGGTGAGGTCCGCAAAAAGTACACCACCGCCGACGGTCTGGGCGGTGGGCGTGTGTGGGAGATTCGACTCAACTCGGACGGTACTCTCTGGGCTGCCACTGAAGGCGGGCTCAGCCGGCTGAAAAGCGAACACATAGCCACCCTCACCGCCAGGAATGGCTTGCCATGCGATGCGGTCCAATGGGCGTTGGAAGACAACGATCATGCGCTGTGGCTGAAAATGGCCTGCGGCCTGGTGCGAATTGCCCGGCCCGAGTTGAACGCCTGGATTGCGGATGCGACCCATATCATAAAGCCCACCGTCTTCGACAATTCCGACGGCGTGATGAGCTCGGCCGCTGGCAGCGGCTTGAGCCCTCGGGCCGGCAAGTCGCCGGATGGCAAATTGTGGTTCACGACTCCAGACAGCCTCAGCGTCGTCGACCCGCGCCATCTTTCCTTCAACACACTGCCGCCGCCGGTGAGCATCGAGCAGATTATCGCCGATCGTAACGCCGTTTCGAACCTGCATCTCCCCGCGCTGACTCGCGATCTGGAAATCGACTACACCGCTCTCAGCCTCGTGGCGCCGGAGAAGGATCGGTTCAAATACAAGCTGGAAGGCTACGATTCCGACTGGCGAGACGCCGGCAATCGCCGCCAGGCGTTCTACACCAATCTTCCGCCCCGTAACTATCGCTTCCGCGTGATGGCGGCGAATAATGATGGGGTGTGGAATGAGGCCGGCGCATCCCTGGATTTTTCCATCGCCCCGGCGTACTACCAGACCACTTGGTTCCTGGCATTGTGCATGGCTGGGGTTCTGGCGTTGCTCGCCGCGGCCTATCAATTGCGGCTGCGATATCTGAAGCACCAATTCAACACTCGTTTGGAGGCTCGTGTGGGCGAGCGCACCCGCATCGCGCGGGATTTGCACGATACCCTGCTGCAGAGTTTTCAGAGTGTGTTACTCAACTTGTCCACAGTGAAATACATGATGCGCAATCGCCCTGACCAGGCAGAGGAGACGCTGGAACGCTCCATTGAGCAAGCCCGGGCGGCGATCACCGAAGGCCGGGATGCCGTGCAGGGGCTGCGCTCCTCCACGGTGGTGGCCAACAACCTTGCCCGCGAAATCACCACATTCGGGCAAGGGCTCGCCGCCGATCAAACAGGCCCGAATTGTCCCGAGTTTCGTGTTTACGTGGCAGGGAATTCCAGGGACTTGCCTCCGCTCGTCCGGGACGAAGTAAACAAGATTGCCTGCGAGTGCCTCCGCAACGCGTTCCAGCACGCGGAGGCGAAGCGGATCGAAGTCCAAATCGCGTATGACCCGCGCCAGTTTCGGGTACAAATCGTGGACGACGGAAAGGGTATTGACCCTGCGGTTCTGAGCGCAGGTGGGCGCGCCGGACACCACGGCTTGCCGGGCCTCCACGAACGCGCCGAACTGGCGGGGGGTAAGCTGTCGGTCTGGAGTCAGCTTGATTCCGGCACCGAGATCGAGCTGACCATTCCCGCCTCGCTCGCGTACGTGAAACCGCCGCCCCCCGGGGCGCACGATGTCCGTAGAGAAAGGAGCTGGATGAACCCATGAGCCTATCCCAAGATCGCGATCTGGAAATCGATTCCATCCGGATTCTCGCCGTCGACGACCACGCGATGTTCCGGAAAGGGCTGGCTTTAGTTCTGCGCACCCAGCCGGACATGAACCTGGTGGCCGAGGCTTCGAATGGACGGGAAGCGATTCAGCAGTTTCGTCAGCACCGGCCGGACATCACCTTGATGGACCTGCAGATGCCCGAGATGAACGGCTTGGATGCGATGGTCGCGATTCGCAAGGAATTTCCCGAAGCGAAGATCATCATCCTGACTACCTACGAAAGCGACGTTCCGGGAGCCATGAAGCTAGGTGCTCGGGCTTACTTGCTAAAGACCCAGTTGGATAAAGAACTCCTGGGGACCATACGCGCGGTTCAAGCCGGGAAATAGATTCTACATTTTGGGCCTGCATCGGACCGGAGTCGTATCAGGGCACGACTAAAGTCCACCCTCCAAAATCGTCGTCCACCTCAAAAGTCGACAGCGCCTGACTCGAAAGCGGCAAGGCGTCCCAGGGCCGACCAGTCGAGATCCGACCAGCCACGGGCCTCCACGGCGACCAGCCGATCGTGCAAGAGACTGGCGAGGGGCATTGGGACGCGGCTCCGCTCCGCCTCGGCCAGGAGGAGACGA
>JASIEN010000408.1 GCA_030045935.1 Candidatus Sulfotelmatobacter sp. | reverse complement strand
GCGGCGTCACGATTACCAGCGTCGATCCTTCCGGACCGCCGCCATCCGTACATACTTCAGTCCTACGCGCTCCGTTGTATTTCGCCCATGCCGTCGGCGCCGCCGTGCGAACGGCGACGATTGCGACGGTCGGTCCTGCGGTTAACCTGACGCAGGCCGTGACCGGTGGCGACCAACTCTTGAATCTTTCCGATCGTACGGGCGTCGCGGCAGGATCGATCGTGCAATTGAGCAACGCGGGTGGAGTCTGGCTCGAGTATGGCGTGGTGGCTTCGCTGGGGCCAGGTGCGCCGGCAGCCGGCCAGGTTTTTCTTACCGCACCCGTGAATTACAGCTATCCCACATCGAGCGCAGTGAGTTACGTCAGTGCAACGCCTGCAGGCGCGGCCACAACCCTTAGCTCTGCCGCCAACATCGGCGATGGGTTTCTGTTGGCCCCGCAGCTATTTACTCAGACCGTGGTGATTGAGAACGGCACTCCGCGCGAGGAAATTCATGCCGTCGGTGCGCTGACCGGCACCGATGGCTATTACGGATTGGATGGAATTGGAGGCGTGCAGGAGATTTTTCTGCAGGCAAACTCCATGAGCAACCCGGTGGTGGATTGGTTCATTGAGTACGACCAGCCGGTGAACATCGTGAATTTTCAACTGTGACGGGTAAGGCAGTAAGCGAGACACAACTTTGTTCAGGAAGGAAACGCCATGCCAGAGTATCTATCGCCTGGAGTTTATATTGAAGAGCAGGACACCGGACCAGAACCAATAGAAGGTGTGAGCACAAGCGTGACGGGCTTTGTCGGCGTCACACAGATGGGACCGCTGGATACCAATCCGCCGGTGCTGGTCACCAGCTTTCCCGAATATCAGCGAACCTTCGGGACGTATTTTACGCCGCAGTTTTCTACCACTCCGCCCGACGGCGACTCCTACAACCTGATGCCACACGCGGTGGCGGGATTCTTCAACAATGGCGGGCAGTTGCTCTATATCAAGCGGGTCGGCCGGGCCGCCGGTGGAGGGGCCAATGTTCCAACCTACGCCTCAGCCGGCAACAGCCTCGAGAATTTCGCGGGCACGCCCACGATCATGACTCGCTTGGCTCAGTCCGCGGTGCCCAATGGTGTAAACGAGACCATCTACGTGGCTGCGACCGTGGGCATTCAAAAGGGCAGTACGATCACGCTCAACCAGACCAAGAACGGGATCTCTTCGTCATCTGGCACGCTCACCGTAGCCAGTTACAACGATCAAACCAGCCAGGTTACGTTCTCGGCCCCGATTCCCACCCCCACTCCCGCTTCGGCCAACGCCACCTACTACGATTCGAACTACACCACAGTAGCCGTATCAGGAGCGTATACGCCAGCACCGAATTCGGGTTTCTTCTTGTTACAGGCGGGCAGCCCCGGGGCTTGGGCCAATCCACAACCCAGCGGCGACATCGGACTGCAGGTGCAGATCGAGCCCAGCTCGCGGGCGCAAGCGCAAATTCAGACCACGCTGCCTCCTTCGGGCACTCAAATTCAGTTGACCTCCGGCGCCAGCTTCTACTCAGGCGCCATCATCGAAATTAACACCGGGACCAACAAGTATTACGCCAAGGTCCAGACAGTCACCGGGGCCAGTTTAACTCTTCTCTCTGCTTTGCCCGCAGCCACAGTCACAGCGATAAACGCCGTTATTGGTACGTCTCCCGTCTGGGTCCGCACGTGGGAATTCGACATCGCCGCCGCCTACGGCAACACCACGGAGAGCTTCCCCGGCCTAACCCTTGATCCGAGCACCCCCTATTATTTTGCCGATGCAATCGCCAATGGTTCGTCATTGCTGAGCGTCCCGACGGCCTCGTTGACACCAACTCCGGCGCCCACGGACCTGACGACAGTGCCCGTTGCCAGCGATGGTTTGGACGTGACACTCACTGGCGGGTCGGATGGAGACTGCCCTCTGGCCTCAGACTATGTTGGCAATGACGGCGGCCCGGGCGACCGGACAGGCATTGCAGCTTTGGTGGACGCCTCGGAGATCAGTATCATCGCCGCGCCGGGTAAGACCGATCAGACCACTCAAAACGCTCTGATCGCACAGTGTGAGAACCTGCTGTATCGCTTCGCCATTCTCGACCCGCAACCGACACAAACGGGCGGCCCTCCGACCATGACCACCATTCAGACGCAGCGTGATCTCTACGATACGGAATACGCGGCCATCTATTTCCCGCGCATCGTCGTGAGCGATCCCCTCAGCGGCAATCCACTGCCCGTCTGCCCCAGTGGACACATGGCTGGAATTTATGCGCAAACCGATGACACGCGCGGCGTGTGGAAGGCGCCCGCGAATGTGGTCATCAACGGAATCCTGAGCCTCGAGACCAAGCTCAGCAAAGGCGATCAGGACATCCTCAATCCCGAGCCAAACAACATCAACGCGCTGCGCGATTTTACCGCGCAGGGGCGCGGCTTGCGAGTCTATGGTGCGCGCGTGATCACGAGCGACGAAGAGTGGATGTACATCAACGTACGCCGTCTGTTCATCTTCCTTGAAGCGTCGCTGGATCAAGGCACGCAGTGGGCGGTGTTCGAACCGAATGACCAGACGCTGTGGAACCGGCTCATCCAAAGCGTGTCGGCTTTCCTGACCACGGTCTGGCAACAGGGAGGTCTGATGGGCACAACCGCCGACCAGGCGTTCTTTGTGAAATGCGGAACGGACACGATGTCGTCGGATGACATCGAGAACGGACGGCTGATCATGCTGGTGGGCGTGGCGCCGGTGTTTCCGGCGGAGTTTGTGATCATCCAAATTGGCCAATGGGCTGGCGGCTCTTCCGTGCAGGAACTGTAAGGGCTTGGCTGGCAGCGCGGGCCGGTCACGCTGGCCCGCGCCGTGGTCGGATTAGGAAAGGTGCGGTTGCAGGAACAAGCGCAAGGGCCGGACAAGGCCATTAAGGAGGATGCATGGCGTCATCAGGAGTACGCATTGATCCCTATCGTGGATATAACTTTCGTGTCGAAATCGACAACATCCCCGTGGCCGCATTCCGCGAGTGCAGCGGGCTCACGTGCAGCACCGACATGGTCGACTACCGCGAAGGCGCGGACAAGCCGCTCCACGTGCGCAAGCTCACCGGCCTGCGCAAATACACCGCCATCTCGCTGAAGCGCGGCTATACGCAAAACGAGGATTTGTGGAACTGGTACAAGAACATTGTCAACGGTGATGACGACCGCAGAAACGGCGCTGTGGTTCTTCAGGATGAGCAGCACAATGACGTGCTGCGCTGGACGTTCACCGGCGCGTTGCTTAGCAAGTGGGAGGGGCCGACGATGAACGCCACCAGCAACGATGTGGCGATCGAAGCCATCGAGATTACTCCCGAAGAGATTGACCTGCAATAAGCAGGCCAGTGGTTCCGACCGCAGCGAGCTTCACAGAGAACGAAAGCTAGCAGATGCCGACTTATCTCACACCCGGAGTGTATTTCGAAACCGTGGACACCGCCGATGCGGTGGTGCCATCGGTTCGCACCGATGTGGCGGCATTCGTTGGTGTCACAGCCCAGGGGCCGCTGCATCGCGCCACGCCAGTCGAGTCGTGGGCCCAGTTTCAGGCAGCGTTCGGAAGTTTTCTTCCCAACGCTTTCCTGGCCTATTCGGCAAAGGCATTCTTCGAGAATGGTGGACAAAAGCTTTACGTGGTGCGCGTAGCCGCGCCCCACGCCAGCACCACGACCAACTCGGCGGTCGTGCAGCCGGCGGACGGATCATCGTCCTTCGTTCTCTCGGTGCAAGGTTTCGCCGTCGGGGCAGTCGTTACCGCGCAACAGACGGCGCTAGCCAATTCGGCGGGAGTGCAACCTTCCGATCGCCTGAGTTCGATCCTGAACACAATCGCTGGCTTTCCACCCGGCTCACTGGTACAGGTTACGCAAGGCACAACCCAGGCCTGGCATGCGGTAGAAAGCGTTGATACCACAACGAACCGCGTTTACTGGACGGTGGCGCTCGAAGCCGGATTTGTTCTTACGTCTCCAATCACGTTCAGCGCTTTTCAGGAAGCAAGCCT
>JASIEN010000407.1 GCA_030045935.1 Candidatus Sulfotelmatobacter sp. | reverse complement strand
ACAGCCCCCCGCATCTCCGCAAACTCGACATCGTCACTGAAAAGGAATGAAAAATCCCGCTCCACTGCCGGATATTTTGCCGGAGCTTCAACGATTATTCTTCGCGCCCCGAAGCTGTGCAGAGCATCAAGGTCGAACTCTGCGATGAAAACATCCTGCCGGAGCTTGCGATCGGTTTTCACCTTGTCTGTTAGCTGGCCGAACTGGGAGACTGGCGTTCCATTCGTTAACACCCGCGCCGAGCGTCCGGGGTGAAAATATTCAGCCGTCTGGCGGTCGAAGGTCAGCTCGCCGCATTCGAAAACGGCAAGCAGATTCTCTACATCTCCTTTGAACAATCGGAATGCCTCGGCTGCGGCGGCATTTTCACCTTTGCTCAGGTCGAGCGCCGCAGCCGCGGGTGAAGACTTCTTGAGCGCCGTGATGGTCGTACCCAACGAAACGCGCTCCGGCTCGACGCGCCCGCCATCCCGCAATTCGTAAGCTTTGCCCATTTCAAACAGCCGCACGTTTTCGACATCGCGGTTGAGATTCCAGGCAAGCATATCGAGCATTCCCGGCGTCAGCGATGGACGCATAACACGCGCTTCTTCGCTCAGGGGATTCTCCAGCTCCAGCACCGATGCGGAACAGAATTTCTCTGCGTCGGAATTGGAAATAAAAGTCAGCGACACCGCCTCGTCGTATCCCAGCGCTCGAGCACGCTCACGGAGAGCCTTGTCCACTGCTGCGTTAGGTAATTCAACGACCGCGCCGACGAAAGTGGGCAAAGTATTCGGGAATTTGTCATACCCGTGCAGGCGGGCGACTTCCTCGATCAGATCGATCTCGCGCTCTACATCAAGTCGCCAGCTCGGCACCTGCACACGGAATTCGGCGTCTTCCTCGCCTTCGGGAATGAGGTTGAACCCGAGTTTCTTGAGGATGCGGAAGATGTGACCGCCGGTGAGCTGATCGCCCAGAATGCGGCGCACTTCCGAAACCCGCAGAACAATCGGCGCCTGATCAAGCTTTCTCGAAACCACGTCAAGGGCATCGCCGATCAGTTCGCCGCTGCCAGATTCGAGAATCAACCTGGCCACCAGATCGCATGACAAGACGGTCGATTCAAAATCTGCTCCGCGCTCGAAGCGGTGCGATGCGTCGGTGTGAATTCCGTGCTTGCGCGCGGTCCGGCGAACCGTGAGTGGATCCCACCACGCCGACTCAATCAGAATATTTTTCGTCTTTTCAGTAATCATTGTGTCGTAGCCACCCATCACTCCCGCCAGGCCAACGGGCTTCTTTGCATCGGCAACGACCAAATCTTCGGCCGAGAGCGTGCGCTCGACGCCATCGAGCGTTTTCAGCTTTTCGCCTTCCTTCGCTTTTCTGATAATTAGCCTCCCGCCTTCGAGCAGATTCATATCAAAGACGTGCGTCGGCTTGCCTGTTTCCCACAAAACGTAGTTGGTCGCGTCGACCGCGTTGCAGATGGGCCGCTGATCGATCAGTTGCAGACGATGCGCGATCTTTTCCGGCGAGGGCTTGACTTTGACGTTCTTGATGAGGCGTGCAGAGAAACGCGGGCAGAGTTGCGGCTCTTCGACCATGATCGGAAATTCCGGGCCTTCCGTGGAAGAGCGATGCTTCAGCGCCGCGTCAGGCGCCTCGATACCAGACGGGGCTCTAGCCCCGGAACCGTCGGCCGAAGCCCGAACAGAGAAGCCCGAAAGCGGCTTCAGCTCAACGTCATAAACCGCCGCGGCTTCGCGAGCCACGCCATAATGATTCATCGCGTCGGGACGGTTCGTGCCGATTTCCATTTCGAAAATGGTGTCCGCCCCCGAACCACCGATGCCCTCGACGGCAATGCCGACGGAGGTCAGAGCTTCAGCGAGCCGCCGGTCATCGACCGATAGATCGACGAAATCGCGAATCCAATTGGCAGAAAGTTTCATGGTGAACTGTCTTTGTCATCCTGAGGCGACACCCCTTTTGTCGCCGAAGGATCTGGGCGCGCCGCGCGATCCGTCCGCGCTTGGTGCGGACGAGCTATTCGCGCGTTTGGCGCGCATCCAATTTCACGCCCACTGTTCCAGAAATCTCACATCTCCGTGGAAGAACAACTGCAAATCATCGACGCCATACTTCAGCATCGCGATGCGGTCTGCGCCCATACCGAAGGCGAATCCCGAAACTTTTTTCGGATCGTAGCCGTTGTCTTTCACGAATTCAAAGACATTGGGATCGACCATGCCACAGCCGAGGATTTCAATCCAGCCGGTTTGTTTGCACGGGCGGCAGGGATCACTATCGCGTTTGCCGCTTCCGCCGCAGATGATGCAGGAGATAAACAGTTCCGCGCTCGGCTCGGTGAAGGGAAAAAATGATGGGCGGAAGCTCGTCTTCACGTTCGATCCGAAGAATTCCTTCATCGCGTGGTCGAGCGTCCCCTTCAAGTCGCCGAAAGTGATATTCGTATCGACGGCCAGGCCTTCGATCTGATGAAACATGGGCGAGTGGCTGGCGTCGGGAGGGTCGTTGCGATGAACGACTCCGGGAATCACGATGCGAATTGGTGGAGGCAGCTTCTCCATGGTGCGAATCTGTACCGGAGACGTGTGCGTGCGCAACAATAGTCGCTCACGCTGCGGTTTCGAGTTCTGGCCGGCGATGAACAGCGTGTCCTGCGTATCGCGTGCGGGATGGTTCGGAGGGAAATTCAGCGCTTCGAAATTGTAATAATCGGTTTCGACAACGGGGCCTTCGGCGATGGAATACCCCATTCGCTGAAACACCGCGCACATGTCGCGCGAGGCGCGCAGTACAGGATGCTCGGCGCCGATGGGACGGCGAATTCCGGGAAGGGAGATGTCAACTGCTTGGAATGCTCGGACGATTTCCCTTGCGCCTGGTTCGAGATCTTCCCCCGACGCGAAGTGATCCTGAACGTACGCTTTCAGGCGATTAATTGCCTTTCCAACCTCAGGTCTCTCCTTTTTCGAGGCGGACTTCAACCATAAATCAGGGAGTTGCTTATTGACGATCCCGTTCTCGCGGCCGAGCCACCTAACGCGGAGTTCTTCGATAGGAGTGCCGGTTTCAATCGACTTCCAGTCCTCATCGAAGGCGGTCTTTGCTTCGCTCTCGGCGGTAATCAGTGTGCCGGACGAATAATCCGTCAGCTTGTGTGCTGTGTAAGTCAAGGTCACGGTCAACTCGCAATGCATTGTCATCCTGAGCGCGTTCTCTGCGCGAAGGATCTATGCATTTGTAAGAAGTGCACAAATTCTTCGCTTCGCTCAGAATGACAAATTATAAAGGGAGACATCAGATTGGCACGGCTGAAAGCCGTGCCCTTCCCGGTTGTCCGAAACAAAAAAGTAATGCTGAACGGTGATCGCCGAAAGCTGAGAGCTGACAGCTACGCCAGGGCCGCTTTGGCCTGCTGGGCCAGATTCGCAAAACCGGCTGAATCCCGCACCGCAATATCCGCAAGAATCTTGCGGTCCAGTTCGACGCCGGCCTTTTTCAGGCCGTGAATGAACTGGTTATAACTCATGCCGTTCAGCTTGGCGGCGGCGCTGATGCGTACGATCCAGAGAGAGCGGAATTGACGCTTGCGCTGTTTGCGGCCGGAGTAGGCGAACTTCAGCCCACGCTCAACTGCTTCTTTGGCCGAGCGGTAAAGTTTTGATTTTGTCAGGAAATATCCGCTGGCGCGGTCCAATATCTTTTTGCGTTTGGCGCGGCGTTTGGTTCCGCGTTTTACTCGTGGCATGATTTCCTCCTTTTTATTTCTAAGTACTGGCGGCTGGAGGCAGGTTGTGCAATAAGCACGGCCTCTTCACACGCCTGATTGTGTAGAGCGGCCGCCCCGGCCGCTTGTCTGCCATCTGCCAAGCACGCGGGCGTGGGCGCCGGCGCTACATAATCCTCACTGATACGGGATCATCCGCTTCACTTTTGCGAGATCGCCGTCGCTGACCAGCGTCGCTTTGCCAAGGTGGCGTTTCCGCTTCTTGCCTTTGGACGACAGTATGTGACGCATTCCGGAATGGTGACGCTTCACTTTTCCGCCCGCGGTTTTCTTGAACCGCTTCGACGCGCCTTTATGTGATTTTAGTTTTGGCATAAATCCTCTGAAGAGCTGGCAGCGGCCAGTTGCCGACTGCCAGCCACAGTTCCTTTAATTGCTTTGGAGTCGGCGGCGCGGACGCGCGCCCTTCCTCGGCGCAATGTTGTGGCGCGGGCACTCCTGCCCACGAAACGACTCAAATCACTACGATGCTTGCGAGCTAGGCGTCGGGACTTCGACCGGCGCTGAACTTGCGGCGGCCTTGTCTTGTGCCGCTTTTTCCTGTTCCTGCTTCTCGCGCATTTCCTGCTTGGCTTTCTGCTTCGCTTCCCGTTCTTTTTCCTTTTCGCGCTCGGCCGCCGACTTCTTGGGCGCCAGAATAGCGTGCAGCGTATTGCCTTCCTGACGCGGCCGGAACTCCACGATGCTCTGCGGTTCCACGTCTTTAATCAGCCGCTCCAGAATCTGCCGGCCCAGCCCGGTGCGCGTCATCTCGCGGCCGCGAAAAAAAATGGTCGCCTTTACCTTGTCTCCCTCATCGAGGAAGCGCAGCACATGATTTTTTTTCGTCTCGTAGTCGTGGTCGTCCACGTTAATACGGAACTTGACCTCTTTTACGGTAATCGTCTTCTGGTGCTTCTTGGCCTCGCGC
>JASIEN010000406.1 GCA_030045935.1 Candidatus Sulfotelmatobacter sp. | reverse complement strand
GCGGCCAGTGCGATGGTTTCATCGGCGCGCATTGGAATATCACAGACGCGAAACTCGATGGTGTTGAAAAATGGGTGTGGACGGATGTCCCACCAGATTTTTTTCGCATTATCGATGCAATTGGTCTTGATCAACAACTTGACGAAGTTTTCGTATTCGCCCCAGCTGGGAAAATAATCGGGAATATTCGTTCGCGGAAACTTGTCAAATACTTTGCAGCGATACGATTTTAGGCCCGTATTCATACCCAGCCAGAAAGGAGAATTGGTCGAAAGCGCCAGAATGTGAGGCAGAAAATACCGGGCATGGTTCATCATATGGATTGCGGTTTCGCGGTCTTCCACGCCCACATGCACGTGCAATCCGAAGATCAGGTTGGCGCGAGCCACCAACTGCATGTCTTCTACGATATTTTTATAGCGATCGTCAGGATAAATCTCCTGCACGCGCCAATCGGAAAAGGGATGGGTTGCAACAGAGGCTACACATAATCCATTTTCGCGAGCCAAACGGATGATATCGCGGCGAAGCCCTTTTACTTCTGCTTTGGCTTCTTTGATGTTTTTGCAGACGCCGGTGCCCACCTCAACCACGGATTGATGCAGTTCTGCCTTTACTTTCTCTTGAAGGATCTTCCTGCCTTTCTCCAGGAGCTCGACCTGAATATGTGACCGCAGATCACGGGTTTCCGGATCTATGGTCTGGTACTCCTCTTCGATGCCGAGAGTGAAAGTGGGTTGCATAAAAGTGGGTACCGACGAATCACCGTTCCGATGTCATTCCGACAGCTTCACAAGCGAAGGCGGAAGGGGCCCGCTTGTGCCGTTTCGTTTGCAGGAAGCCGCACAAACAGGCGCAATTAGTATAACAATCGGGGAGAAGAACCCGGAACGGTTATTCTGCAGGTATCAACCAGAAAATTTAATCGGTGGGGATGTGGTTTCCTACTTAGCGGCCTTGGATTTCTTGGCGGTAGATTTGGGTTGTCCACCGGTTCCTTTCAAAAAAACCGCCCAGCGCAACTCTCTTGCCGGATTCTCCCCGCTCAAGGCCATATTCACCGCCATCTCGGCGGCAGAGTTCACGATCCAATCGAAATTCTCTTGCCCCACCGAAGTGATTTCCGCATCTGGCGCGGGGTTGAGAAAATCGATGGCATACGGCACGCCACCTTCGACGGCGAACTCTACAGTGTTCAGATCGTAGCCCAATGCGCGACACAAAGTGATGCAGTCTTTCTCAATACGCTCTTTCAAAGCAGGCGACGACGGTGCGGGATTCCCCTTCACATAGCGCTCATGATGAGGCGCTCGGGGATCGTACTTCATGATGTGTACTTTTTCCTGACCTACTACGTAACAGCGGTAATATTCCTCGAACTTCACGGCGCGTTGCAGGGTCATGCACAGGTCGCCCGTCTGATTGTAGTGATGAAAAAATTCTTCAGGGGAGTGAACATGATAGACGTGCTTCCATCCGCCTCCAGAATAAGGCTTGAGAAAAGCAGGGAAGCCGACATAGTCAAAAATTTCCTCCCAGTTGAGCGGAAACACTAGATTGCGCATGGAGCGGTCAGTCGTTCCTTCGGGATGCTTGTTGTGCGGAAGAATTACGGTGGGCGGTATCGCCACGCCCAGCTTGTACGCGAGAGCATAGTTGAAAAATTTGTCGTCGGCAGTCCACCAGAAGGGATTGTTGACGACGATCGTGCCATGCAGGACGGCATTCTTCAGATAAGCGCGATAAAAGGCGATATCCTGCGAAATGCGGTCGATAATCACGTCGTATTTCTTCGGTTCGTCCATGCGAATGCCGCCGATCTTGACGAACTCGGCCTCGACTCCATCGACCTTCATCGAATTGACCCTGTCGACAAACGCCGGCGGGAAGGTGTTTTCCATGCCAAATAGAATTCCGATTTTCTTCATCAATCACTCCGTAGCCACGCGTCTTCCAACGCCCTGGTCCCTGAAATACCTGTCTTGCGGAATCAGCGGTTCAAGCCGAGCGAGTAAGAAAATATCTCTGCTCCAATTCCGGTCAAGATCTCTCTCCCCTCAGGCCCGGGATCTCCGCACACCTGAAAGGCGCTGACACTTGCCACCGCCAATATCTTGGGCACACCTTCTCTGACCGTTGCACTGGTCAGGTGCGCAAGCAGAGCATTGGCATCCGCGTAGGTTTCGATCACCTGGCAGCGCTTGCTATCGCCACTGAGATACCACTCATAGCGGAGTGCGCCTGGTTCCTTCCGAGTCGCTTCCACCATCTCGCGTGCGATAGCCTGAAACGCCTCCAGTTTCCCTTCGTGAATCGTCAAACCGACGTTCAACAACACCTGCCTGCTCATTTTTCTCGACCTCGAGTACTAGAAGTATTTCCCCGCCATCCTCTGCCACAACGGCCAGTCGTGCCTCGAATTGTCGTTATAAATATCCAGCCAATGCGGCACCGCTTTGCTGTTCAGCATGCCCGAAAGCTTCACATTCTGATCAAGGCACATGTCCCAATCAGCGGACCCAAGAACAATTTTCATCTGCCGGTAGCGCTTTAAAAACCAGTCATCGCTCATGTTGGGCAAGTAATCGACCGGGCAATTGAAATAGCAATCGTCATCATAATAACCGTCGAGAAACTGATGGATATCGAAGGCTCCGCTCATGCTCACGCAATGGGTGACAACATCGGGATGCTTGAAAGCAAAATTGACCGCGTGGTAAGCCCCGAAACTGCACCCGGTAACGCACAATTGCGGAGATTGATTTTTCCAGCGAAGAAATGGAATGAACTCGTGCAAGATATAGCGCTCATACTGCAGATGCCGCATCACGCGCACCTTGGGATGAACCTGCTTGTTGTACCAGCTTTCCAGGTCGACCCCGTCCGGACAAAATACTTGCAATTCGCCTCGCTCGAGTTTAGGCGCGAGCACGCCGATCATGCCGCGGTCTTCATATTCGAAGAACTTTCCCATGGAGGTCGGAAAGACGATAACCGGCGTTCCGGTATGACCGAAGACCAGCCCTTCCATGTCGCGGTTCAATTCCTGGCTATAGCGTTTGTAATATTCCCGATTCATTCCGGTGGCGAAAAGTGGACGAAATATATTACCTGAACAATCAAGATTTGCAGAGTGTGGTGCAAGCCCGACAACCCGCGCGCACAAAATGATATCGTGATACGAGATATGCAATGGAAGCTTCCCCGTTATGTGCCGCGTTCCGCACCGGTCGTACTTCTCCTTTTGACCGCCGCGGCGGCGATTGCCTTTGCCGGGGTGGGACACCTGGTAGCACGTTACAATGCCAACCAGCAGTCGCGCGGCCGCAAGCTGTATGAACAAGGACTCAGGGCCGCTGCCGCGGACCAATACGACAATGCCATTGCCACCTTTCGCGCTGCGCTCACTTGCGATCCCAGCAACTCGCAATATCAGCTCAGCCTGGCACGTGCGCTGCGCGACAGCGACAACAACAAGGACAACCCGCGTCTAGAAGAGGCTGAGTCTTATCTGCTTGCGCTTTGGCAGCGCACACCTCAGGATGGCGCCATCAATCTGGCACTAGCACGTGTCGCCGCGCACCAGGGCAACATCGAAGAGGCGATCCGCTACTATCACAACGCTATGTATGGCGTGTGGAGCACAAATTTCGACGCCAACCGGACCAAAGTGCGCATTGAATTGATTCAGTTTCTGATGAAGCACGGAGCGCGCGATAAAGCCGAATCGGAGCTGCTGGGCCTGGCCGCGGCGTTGCCGCCGAATCCGGCAGCTCATTTGGAAGCGGCCGAACTGTTCGCCCAAAACGACGACTGGGACAACGCGCTGGCACAGTGCAGGGAAGTGCTGCACATTGAGCCTGCAAATCGCGCCGCCCTCGCCTGTTCCGGTCAGGCCGCATACTATACGGGAAACTATCCGCTAGCACAGCGCTATTTGCAGGCCGCAGTCAGCGTCGACCCGCAAGACAAAGAATCGCGTGAAAAGTTGGCCACCACTGAACTTATACTGAAGACGAATCCGTTTCGCAGCTATATCTCTGATGCCGAGCGCAACCGCCGCATTGCCGTGGCATTTGCGCAAGCCGAAAGTCGCTTGAGCGAGTGCGCGCAGAAGAATGGCGCCGACCTGAAAACTCTCGTGCCCACATCACCGCTTGGGGCATTGCAGGCGCGCT
>JASIEN010000405.1 GCA_030045935.1 Candidatus Sulfotelmatobacter sp. | reverse complement strand
CTGGGCGATACCGATGCCGATGAGCACATCAAAACCATTCGCGGAGTGGGCTACATCTTTGCCCGTCCCCGTGAAAAGTCGCCCGATAGGCTGGAAAAAGACAGGCCGGAAAGACCCGAGAAGGTGAAGAGCGCGCAATGAAAAGCCTGTTCGTCAAGATCTTCCTTTCCTTCTGGGTGGCGCAGGCGCTCTTCCTGGTGGTTGCCCTGCTCGTGATGCTGGCACTGCGGCCACAGCGCAATGCCACCTGGGAGGCTCTGCGCTACACCGCGCTTACCGAAACCATTAGCGCATACGAACAAGGCGGAAAAACGCAGGCCTATGATTACCTCGAAGGTCTTCAGAGGACACAGCATGTTCGCGCCTATGTCTTCGATGAACAGGGAAATGAAATCACTGGCCGCTCAAGCCCCGGTTGGGCCCAGCATTTAGCCACCGGAAAACCCTTTACCCCGCGTCCCGGAGTGCTTTTTCCGCGGCCCGAGATATTGACGGGATCAAAGTCCTCCATCGACGGCCAGCACCTTTATACCATCGTGATGGAATTGCCGCCGGGACTCGGCCGCGTTTTCTTTGGGCCGCCGTGGGGCATTCACGTGCCGGGTTTGATCATCTCGCTGTTGTGTTCGGGACTGGTCTGCTACTTGCTTGCCTGGTACATGACCAAGCCTGTGACTCAGTTGCGCGCTGCAACGCGGCAGCTTGCCGCCGGTGACCTGACTGCGCGCGCCGGAACTCCACGCAACCGCAGGCGTGACGAGATCGGCGACCTGATTCGCGATTTCGACGCCATGGCCGAACGCCTTGAAACGTTGGTCAAAGCTCAATCGCGGTTGCTGAATGACATCTCGCATGAGTTGCGCTCTCCTCTCGCGCGTCTGAATGTGGCCCTCGGTCTGGCCCGGCAGCGGTCGACTCCAGACGCTGAACCCATGCTCGAGCGCATTGAGCTCGAAGCCAGCCGCCTGAACGAGCTGATCGGCCGCGTGCTCACCCTCGCCCGGCTGGAAGATGGCGAACAGCACGTACCTTCCACGCCGGTGCAGCTGAATGACATTGTTGCCAGCGTAGCCGACGATGCGGCATTCGAAGCACAAGCTCGAAACTGCGATGTGCAAAGCCAGATTCCGCGGGAAAACCTGCTTGTATGCGGAGATGCTTCACTTTTGCATAGTGCAGTTGAGAACGTCGTTCGCAATGCCATTCGCTACACGCGCGAGAGAACTGCAGTCCGCGTGAGCCTGGAAAAGGCCAAAACTGCGGCAGGGGAGGAAGCCATCATTCGGGTGTTCGATTGTGGTGAGGGCGTTCCCGTCGATTCTCTGGGAAAAATTTTCCATCCCTTCTATCGTCTCGATGATTCCCGCGGCCGCCTGACTGGCGGCGTAGGCCTGGGGCTTGCCATTACCGAGCGTGCAGTGCGCTTTCACGGAGGCAGCGTTTCGGCGCACAACCGCACCGAAGGCGGGCTGATGATTGAAATTCGCTTGCCTCTCACACCATCCGGGGCCGATCTTCCCTGTGAGATGGTTGAAAAGGGCGCCGAGCAGGGAGTCACCCTCAGAAGCTAACGGGTATACTCAGCTCGTGTTTGTCTCACCCCGTGTTCCTCTGTGTCCTCCGTGGTTCTAGTTTTGGCTTTTCTTGGCGGAGCAAAGTTTGACCCTGCCCATAAGGCACTGGCGCATTTTCAGGCAACCTCTTCCCCGATCTTGCGGTTCCAACCATTCCGGGGTTTGCTCTTCCCGCCCATTCCTGATACATAAATGGATTGGCAATTTAAGCCTCCAGATTAATCGCGTGCCCGGCTATCGCTGCCGGTGAGCACATCACCACCTTTACAGGAGATAAAACGAAGAATGCGGAAGAGTTTAGGCTGGACTGTTGCGATTCTGGCCCTGATTGCGATTGCCGTAACCTTGGCATGCAGCGGCAAATATTCGGCGCAAAACAACGGGCTCGTGGTCGTGCCCTCTCGCGCCGACAACGTGGTGCAGACTTTCAGTCTTAATTTGAGCAACGGCAGCACAACACAGATCAATAACCCCGGCTTCCCGTACCAGAATGGTTTTCTCTCGTCGGTGACACTGCATCCCACCGCATCTGTCGCCTATGTTCTGATCTTGCAAGATACCTCTGCATCGGGCAGTGTTGAATGCCAGAATTCCACGCAGCCCGCAACCGCATGCATCGCGGTCTCTCAGATCGCATCCGATGGGAAGCTGGAAGCTCCGACGCTGGTATCGCTAAATAAAGAAACGGTGACGGTGCCCACTGCCTGTAATGGCAATACGACGGAGGCCATTGGTGTTCAACCTGTCGCCTTGGCGATCGATTCCGGTGGCAAGTATCTCTTTGTCGCCGATAGCGGAGCCTCCGACGGATGCGGCAACCCCACGCCCGGCGCAGTTTCCGTATTTTCGATCGATTCTGCAGGCAGCCTGACCGAGATCTCTGGGTCGCCTTTCGTGCTCCCCGTAGGCGGCATTACTAAATCTCCGCCTAATCCGTGCACTGCTTTAGCCATATGTTCAAGCGCTTCCGCGCTCGCGGTGACCCCAACCGTGTATCCCAATGAGTACGCAGTCTGCGCGCAGCAGGCCGCCCCTACAAGCGAATACCTTTACGTCACCGATTCGGTCAACTACGTGGTCTGGCGCTACAGTGTCAATTCCTCCACCGGAGCACTCGCACCCCCAACCACAAATAATTTTAGTGTTCCCACTGGCACAGTACCCGACGGAGTGGCAGTCG